>DASRSQ010000637.1:0-3042 GCA_035656475.1 Gemmataceae bacterium
CGCCGATTGGCGCTCCTCCTTGAAAAATACCGCCACGACCCCGCCCGACTGCAATCGTTCTTTCGGATCGCACGACTCCCTATGTAGCGCCGCCTTGAAATTTGGATCTGTGAGGCTCATTAACTACCTAGGACTCAATAGTCCTCTCTGGCATTTGCATATCAACGTTCTCCTTTCCTGTTCCTCTGCAACCGGCGTCAGCGGCCTGGTCCCTCTCGTCGGATCAAGGGGCTTCGCAGAAACGCGGGCGCCTTCTTGCTGATCCACTCTGTGAGCGCCGTGCGTGAGTCGAACTCGACGACCTCGATCGTGTCGATCGTCGGCCCTGTTTCGCCTACTTTTGTCATTTCATCGTCGCTCATCTCGCGGACCCACAGCACCCGGTGCCTTTGGAGACCGGCGTGAGTCAGATTGATCGCCCCTTCATTCAGCGGCTTGGCGAGATTGCTGCCCTTAATCAGCACGAGATGCACCACGTCCGAATTGAATTGCAGCAACAGTCCTTCCGACGGGTTGTATTGCCAGGGTCCCATCGACCGATAGGGGAACCACATGCTGTTGCCGTCCCGGAAGCGGAATTCGATCGCCGCCGACTGGTCGCGGAGTCCGCGAAGGTAGCCAAAGGCTCCGCATGACGCTTCCTCGTGATCTCCGTCCGCGTCTTTGGACTGCAATATCCCGGTCAAGCCCGGTGCGGCCCCGCCCCGTTTCAACCGGTCCTGATGCGTGCTGTCATCCGGCATGGTCCAATCCTCGGTCCTGGCTCATTGCATCCCGCTCCGATCCAAGCTGACCAGGAAGGTCACAACCCCAACCCGCCGGAGCGGGTTTTTCTTGCGCCAACCACTCGATCCTCGGCCTTCAAGTAGCAGAGACCGCCAGGCTTCGTCAGGGAAACGCCGGCGAGAGCATGCCGGCCAATCATGGCTCATCATCGGCGCATGAAAAAGGCCCGCTAGCTGCCTAGCCCCGACCGTCGGCCGCCAGACGAGTGAGACGAAGTGCTGCTCGAAGTGGTCGATCGCCAAAAAAGGAGGCGCGTCGTGAAGATCGAGGACACGCTTGCACCAGTCAAATACCGCTACTGCAGCAAACACATCGTCGTGATGACTCGGTTCGACCAGGACGTTGAAAAGTCTGTCGAGGAGCCGTGGCGCTATTTTGCGATTTCCGCGTTCGTCATGTCGTTCGAAGACCGGTGGTTCCTCGCGACGGCCGGCCACATCATCAAGAACATCGAGCAGAAGCGGTGACTTGCTCGGCGGCTTAACGCCCGCGTCATGGACTGGCGTCTTGACCTTCCGCCAACAGAATCTCTCGGCACGCTCTTGTCCGCAACGCCACGACCCCTTGCACGAAGCAGCCTTCCTCGTTGGGTAGCGTATCGCTTAGAATTGGCTTTCTAACTGATTGGCGATACGCCAGATAGCTTTCCACCGCCACCTAACAACTTACCACATGGTCGCCATGAACCGACGATTGCAGTTCAGCTTGCGAACACTACTTGCAGCGATGCTGTTCGCTGCGGCGTTCTTTGGCGGGATGTCTGTTCAAAAGATCCGCGACAGGCCGGTTGATCTCGGGCACCAAGTGCTGGGCGGAAAGGGGGGCAGAATTGAAATTGAGACAGCAGAAATGCGAGATGGCACAAAATGGTATAGGATGGCACCGGATGGTGAGATGGTACTCTCGAATGCACCTACCGAAGACGGTCGCGAGCTCGTGGACCATCTCACACTGCCAGATGGATCCCGTTGGCAGAAGGTCGGCGGCGCCACCAGGCAACAATCGCAGCGATGACATCTCTTCTTCTTGAGCGTTTCCGCAAGCTGTTTTTTGGTGGCTCAACTGGGTTTTGAATGGGTAATGGTCAAATTGCCGAGGTTTGGCGTGGGTGGTTGGCAGCATAAATCCGCCAGCGACGCCGGTCACGAGCAACGACGTGTAGGAGCGACCGAAGGCACCGGAGCATGGCGGCCGGCAGCGAGCGGTTTCCGTAGAATGCCTTATTTTGCCAGCCGCCGCGAAGGAAACGGGCAATGCCGCAGGGAGCTGGGGTCCCACCGTGCTTGCTCGTGACCGGCGCAGCGATCCTGATTCTCCTCAGGTGGCCCCTCAGTTGGGTTTGCGAACTCTGCCCACTGGGAAACCCGTAGTGCGTTCATCGTCAACCATCTCGATATCCGCCACCCGGACGACGCCGGTTCGAAGCTGCCCAAGGCCTACCTGGGCCGATCGAGCTCGTCTTGATCCGCGGTCGTCGAAGTTCCAGGCAACAGATGGTGGACGATGCCGCTGGCCGTGTGGAGGTGGATGTCGAGGTGCCGACGAGTGGTGTACTGGTGGTCGCCGACACTTGGTATCCAGGGTGGAAGGCATTCGTGGATGGCGTGGAAGTAACCTTATCGCATGCGCATGGCGTCTTTCAAAGGATCGCCATACCTGGTGGACGGCATAGGGTGGTGTTGAGCTATGCACCGGTGACCGAGGCGAGGATCTCGGTGATCACCGAAGGTGGCGCCCATCGGCGAGCTTGCGCCGCGGCAACGGAGTGGTAGGCAAGAAGTTGCGCTTCTCTGCCCCCGTCCCTGTTCGGCCGCCCGCCAATGAACGCAGGCTGTTGCTCCGCCGCTCTGGCGCGGCATAATGACTTGTAGGGGCGCGATTCCCGATCGGCCTCTGCCATGGAGCTGCGATTCCTGACACCTTTTCTCCCGCTCCAACCAAGTGAAGGGTTCGGTTCCTGGCATTCTATGTTACGGACGATCCTCCAACCGCGTGACCAAGTAGTAACGATTTGCTTCACCGGTCAGCCGTCGGTGCCCTACAAAACGTTGCCCGGCGAGACGGTGCGATTCGTTTCGCGGCCGTTGCCTCCTGAAGACCGCCGGCCGAATTGGGCCATTCCAGGAATTTGCGGCGCCGTCGAGACCATTCGGATTTTGAAGGGCTACAGTGGTGCTACGTCGCAACATTTTTGCGACCTGCTATTCCTTCATCCCTACTGGTACGCAGTTTTTGTTGCGGCCGCGCGAGTTGCGA
>DASRSQ010000638.1:0-3376 GCA_035656475.1 Gemmataceae bacterium
GACAGCGACTCATCTTGTCAGCGAGTGGAATTCAAGACTTAGATGGATTTTTACAGCGCAACTCGCCGCAGCGGAATCCGTTACGATTGCTCGGCGACCCGATATTGTCCGTCTTGACCGGCTTGCCACGGTTGCGGTATACACGCGATGGGCCATTGTCAGGGAGGACGGTCATGGCGCTGCTTTCGGTCAAGGGACTGGTCAAATATTACGGCCGACGCGCCGTCGTCAACGGCGTGGAATTCGAGGTCAACGCCGGCGAGGTCGTCGGCTTGCTCGGGCCCAATGGCGCCGGCAAGACTACTAGCTTCCGCATGGCTACCGGTCAGCTCACTCCCAACGAAGGCAAGGTCTGGTTCAAAGGCGAAGAGGTCAACAACCTCGCCATGTACGAACGCGCTCGCCTGGGCATGGGCTATTTGCCCCAGGAAATCAGCGTTTTTCGCAAGCTGAATGCCGAGCAGAACATCATCGCGATTCTGGAGATGATGCCGAAATCGCGCACGCTCGGCCGGCCGTTGACGCGCAAGGAACGCTATGACCGGATGGAGCAAGTAATCCACCGCTTTGGCCTGAACAAGGTTCGAAAGACCGTGTCCGCCCGCCTTTCCGGCGGCGAGAAGCGTCGCCTCGAAATCGCGCGTTGCCTGGTGTGCGAGCCGTTGTTGATCCTAATGGACGAGCCCTTCACCGGCATCGATCCGATCACGATTGCCGAGATTCGGCAGATCATTCTGGAGCTGCGCAACGAGGGGATCGGCATCTTGCTGACGGATCACAACGTGCACGAGGCGCTCAAGATCACGACGCGCAGCTACCTGATCAAGGACGGCAAGGTGCGTACGCACGGGACGCCGAGCCAGATCGTGCGCGACCCGATTGCGATTAACGAATATCTCGGGCAGGGGTTCAGCGACAACAGCTATCGTTCGCCCGACCCGGCGCCGGTGCCGCCGACCGCGGTGCAGAGCGCGCCGCCGCAGCAAGTCATCGCACAGTCGGTGCAACCGGCGACACCGCCGGCGCCCCCCGTGCCCGTGCCGCCCCTCGTGCCGCCGCCGATTGCAACGACGCTGGAGTTCCCGGCTGCGACGCCAAAGGTGTCGCCGGCGCAGATGATTCTGGAACAGGAAAAAGTGCAGCGCCTTGTCGAAGGCCTCAAAACCGCGGAGGCAGCGAAGGCGGCGGAGGAGATCATCAAGAAGGGAATGGCCGCCGTGCCTGCTCTGTTGGCCGCGCTCGAGCGGCGCGATCCGGAACTACGGCAGGCGGCTCTCGAAGTGTTGCAGGCGATCCTGAAACGGACCGTCGCGTTCGATCCATATGCTGTCGAAGCCACTCGCAAGCAGCACCTCGCCCTCTTGCGCGACCAGTTCGAACGCAAGGCGGGTTGATCGGACCTGTCGCTCACTGTCAGATTTCGACGGCTGGCTGCAGCGCCCTCCCATACTGATCGTAGAACGCCTCGTGCAGCAGGAAGATCTCGGAGACCTCGAGCTTCAAGCCGCTAAGCTGGCGTCGCAGTTGCTCGAAGGCATGCGGGCCAAGGCGTCGGCCGACGAGGGCGCGAACGTGTTCGGAGCACAGCTCCATCTCCACGGGTCGACGCGAATGCAACGGGAACGTGACATAGCGCACCGTTCCCAAATGATGGCAGACGGCACACCGGCGTTTGTCCGTGCGGGCCACCAAGGGATCCCCTTCCCCCATCGCCAGCGCTTCCATGCAGTTGGGGCAATAGGTCTTACCCGCAATCCGGTCCCACCAGCGCGATTGATCGCCGCATCGGCAGCACGGGATCTTCGGAAAGATGCTGTCGGCGTTCGCCAAGCGTAGGCTATCCATTCGTGATTCCATGGACGAAGGAGGTTTCCGGATAAAGCTGCAAGGCGCCGAGGTGTGCCGTCCATGGAGTGCGTTGACAGGCTATGCAGCATGCGTCGGACATGGTCATACATCGACCTGGATGCCGCAAATCTGCGCGACGCAGGCAAAAAGATCACGCACCGGACGGTGTCGGCCGTGCCACAATCCGATTCTTCTGACACTAGCGCAAGCATCCGCCATTTTGCCGCGTCGGCAAAATCGGTACAATCGACATGGTTCACACCCTCGGGAGTCGCTGCACTCATTCCGAGCCTGGAGGATTGAATATGCGACAGGCCGTCATCATCGAAGCATTGCGAACGCCAGTCGCCCGGGCTCATCCCGAGAAGGGCAACTTCCGCGACGTGCGTGCGGATGATCTTTCCGCCGACATGATGCGTGCCCTCCTGGAACGCGTCCCGTTTCCCGCCGACCAGATCGAGGACATCCACTGGGGCTGCGTCAAGCAGGAAGGGGAGCAGGGTTACAACATCGCTCGCCTGGCCGCTCTCATCGCCGGCTTCCCGGTCGAAACACCGGCGACAACGACCAACCGCCTGTGCGGTTCCAGTTTGCAGGCAATCCACCAGGCCGCTCAAAGTATCATGGCGGGCGTCGACGACGTGCAAATTGCGGGTGGCGTCGAGCACATGCATCATAACCCGATGGAAGCCGGCTTCAACCTCAGCCCGCGCTATCAGTATCAACACAGCCTCGCCACGCAATACATGGGCCTGACCGCCGAGAATCTGGCCCGCAAGTATCGCATCGGCCGGCGCGAACAGGACGAATTCGCGCTCGCGAGCCATCAGAAAGCGGCGCAAGCGACCGATTCTGGTGCGTTCCAACATGAGATTGTGCCGACCTGGGGCCGGGACGAGGACGGCCGACGCGTCCTGATCACGCAAGATCAGTGCATTCGCCGTGACACCAGCATCGAATCGCTCAGCAAGCTCAAGCCTGCCTTCGCACCGGAGATCGGCACCGTCACGGCAGGCAACGCCAGCCCGCTCAACGTCGGCGCTGCCGCCTGCCTGCTCATGTCGGACGAGCGTGCGAAAGAGCTCGGCCTGAAGCCGAAGGTGAAGGTCCGTGCCATGGCAGTCGCCGGCGTCGATCCATCGGTCATGGGTATCGGCCCAGTGCCGGCGACGCACAAGGCATTGCAGCGAGCGGGCCTGAAATTGGCGGACATCGACCTGATCGAGATCAACGAGGCCTTCGCCGTGCAGACGCTGAGCGTGATCAAGCTGCTCGGCGCCGACCCGGCCAAGGTCAACGTCCGCGGCGGCGCGATCGCCATCGGCCACCCGCTCGGCGCGTCCGGCGCCCGCATCGCCGCCACGCTCATTAGCGCGATGTTGGACCGCAAGGCGAAGCTGGGATTGGCGACAATGTGCATCGGCTCCGGCCAAGGTATCGCAACGATTTTTGACGCTGTGTAGTCGCCTCCTCGTTCCCACGCTCCGCGTGGGAACGCACTGCTTCGCACCGCTCCCGCGGTGCGGAC
>DASRSQ010000639.1:0-3532 GCA_035656475.1 Gemmataceae bacterium
CCGGAAAATGTTTTCGGTCGGGGACCGCCTCGATGCTGCGTTCCTTCCAGATGACGCGCTGGATGGTTTCCGCGTTGAGGCGGGCCTGCACTCCTGCCGGCGTCCACAGGCGCACCTTGACATCCTTTTGCGACGCGCTCGCGGGCCAGACCGGCGTGATCTTGAGCGACCTGTCCTTGATCGCGAGGTCGTACGTCAACACGACGTCAACATCTCCCGCATCGCCATTGGTCCGTAGCCAGGCCTTGTGGCGAACGCGATCGAAGGTGATCTGGCCGTCCGACACCGCCAGCTTGTCGACGCCCGCGGGGACAAGCAATTCGATCAGCGGGTTCTTGACCTCGGGCCCGGCGGCCGGGCGTTCGCGCGCGAAGTGCAGCGATTGCTGCACCTGAGCCGAATGCTCGTGAATGTCAACGTCCACGGTCCCCTGGGCAACGATTTCGCGCCGGAAGGGGCGCCAGGCGATATCGATGACGCTCGGCGCCTGATCGAAGCTTTGCTCGAAGTGATCGCGGTCCGGCACGGGCTCCAGCGCACCGGCGGAACCGTGCAACAGCTCCACGCGCTCATCGGCCTGGATCGACACCTTGGCGCCGCGATCCTGCGTGTTGAGTGGCCGCGGCAACTCCAGACGCAGATGGTGGCTTTGCAACGGCACGCGATAGACGTTGCGCAGCACCAGCGTCACTTCCTTCGCCGTGCGTTCCATGGTCACGCGGGTTCTGCCGGTCCCATCGAGCCGCGACGTGCTCAGCGGATTGCCCGCCTCGTCGGCAATGGTGAAGTCGTCGGGGCTGATGTCGAGCCACGTCATGCCGTACACCTTCCACATGCCCACCCACGGGAGGCCGACCGGGAAGCCCGCCCCGGGCATCATCGAACCGACCATCGTCATGCCCTGCGGATACGGCTGCGGCAGCTTGATATCCACGGAGTTCACCGCAGAAAACAGCCCCGTCAGGTGGATGCGCGTCATCGCTTCGATCTCCCACGCCTGGCCGACGGCACGCAGCTTGAACGCGTGGCGAACCTCGGTCTTGGCCTGGTTTTTCTCAAACCGCCACTCAATCTCGAGCGGTGCCTTGACGTTGTTCCCCTTGGGATTCTTGTCGACGACGTATTCGAAGACGGCCTCGGTCTCGAAGTTCTTGAGCTGACGCAGGGCATCGGTGCGCGTGAAGATGAGACGCTGGCCAAAACTGTAATTGGCCGGCATCGTCACCGTGATCGTCCCCGACTGCTGGGCCCCCAGTACGTGCAACGGACCGATCGGCAAACGCACTCCCGGATTGGGCCGCGGCAGCGTTGCAGACACGACCACCTGCCAGCGCTCCCCGGTCGCCTCGGGCGTCTTCAGCGTGTAATAGGGAATATTACCCATCGGCGGAATCAGCTCGTAAGCGACGCCGGCCGGCGGCGCCACCAGCTCCACCTTCGCCTGCGCCGGCACGAGCAGACGCCACTCCTTCGTCTGTAGCCGGGCGTCTTGCAGAAAGAACTTGGCAAACAGGTTGACGTCCTTGTCGATGCGGACCGCGATCTGCCCGTCGGCTTTCGGGGCCGGGTTGCCCGACAGGGGCGCCGGCTCCTTCCACGCCAGCGTCAACGGCAACTTCGTCCGCTCCAGGCCGATCACCCAGTGCCCCGGCGTCCGCGTTTTCTCGAGCGTGTCATTGCAACGCAATTCGCGGATCGAGTTGGGCAAATCGAGCGTCACGATCGTCACCGCCGAATCGGCCAGCCCCAGCGTGGCTTGCCGTTCGATGCCGCTGGTCGTGGACACCTTTGCCGGCGTGCGAAAATTCAGCACAAGCTGATGGTCTCCTTCCTTGTCAACGCGCACGCTGAACCCGTCATCCCCGACATCGAGCAGCGGCGGCCGGCCGTCCAGCTCGCCGAGCCCGAGCAAGTGCCCGCCTTTCAGTCCGAGCGACACCACCGTTTTCGGCTGTTCGGTTGAGAACAAGAACTCGGCCCGGAACACCAGGAAGTCGTCTTCCAGCCGGCCGAACAGCTTGCACGACGACGGCGTCTTCTTCTCGTTCTTGAGCTGGCGCTTGAGCGAATTGATGGTCTCGAGCATCTCGACGTACTTGTCGTAGTTCAAGACCGCCATCTTCGGGAAGATGCCCAGCGCGTCGAGCATGTTGTCGACGACGACGATGATCGCGTCCTTGGGGAGCTTGGTTGGATCGAGCCCCTTCGAAGCCTGCTTGGTCTTGCCGTCGTCCTTGCTCTTGTCGTCCTTGGTCTTGGGCTTGAAATCGTCCTTGGTCTTGGCCTTGATGTCGTCCTTCGCCTTCGATTTGCTGTCGTCCTTGGTCTTGGCTTTGAGGTCGTCCATGCCCTTGGCTGCCGACTTCTTGTCGGGTTGAGTTTGCGCGGCGGCGGCGAGGCTGAACATGCCCACGACGGCTGCCAGCACCAGGACGCAATGCCGCATCAATTTGGCTCCTTCGGGTCGACAAAAAACGACATGAGCCCCAGCTCCCCTCTCCCTACTGGGAGAGGGGCAGAGGGGTGAGGGCGGAACTACCCGCGACTGAAACTTCTGCCCTCACCCCCGGCTCCTCTCCAGGGAGAGACGAGAGAAAATGCCGGGCAGCCGTCATTATACCCCGCGCCGCCCGACTTTACGGACGGCCTGATTATAAACGATATTTCCGGAAAAGACCCGCCAAGATTCCCGATTTGCCCAATTTCAAATGGTCTCGGCGTAACGATTTTGCGGCCTGGCGCGACCATCCGCTTTTTCGCCTGGACGCTCCCCACCCTGCGCGCCTAACCTTAACCCCAGCGGCGCAACTCAGCTTCACCCCAGACGGCGAGGTTTCCCCAATGACCAGGCAATTGACATGCGCCCTCCTGATCCTCTTGTGCGTCTCCCTCGGCCGGGCCCAGGATGCCAAGGACAAGAAGGAAGAAAAAAGCACCCCGCCGAACTACTATCCGCTCCAGGCGGGCAATGAATGGCACTACCAGGTGACGGCCAACAACCAGGCCGCCAAGGTGACCACCCGCATCGCCAAGGTTGAAACCATCGACGGCACGCCAATGGCCCGCCTGGAAACTTCGAGCGGCCCAATCAACGAGCATCTCATTCAGAACGACAAGGGAGTCTTTCGCACTCGCTTCAACGGCGCGGAAATCTCGCCCCCCTTCCAGGTGATTCCTTATCCGGTCAAGCTGGGCGCCAAGTGGAAGGGCAACTTCACGGTACTCGGCGAAAAAGGCAAGCACGACTACGTCGGCGAAATCGGTCCGAAGGAAGAAATGGTCACGGTCCCCGCAGGCAAGTTCCAGGCCATCCGCGTCCGCCTGACTCTCGAGGAAAACGGCCAGCAGAGCGACTCCACCTTCTGGTTCGCCAAGAACATCGGCATCGTCAAGCAAGAGGTCAGCGCTCCTGGCGCCATGTTCACGCTGGAACTCGAGAAGTTCGAATCGAAGAAGAAGGAAAACGCCAAGTAACCCTCAAATAAGTATTTCTCTTCAGAAGTTGGGGAACAATCCAATTTTCGGAAGGACG
>DASRSQ010000640.1:0-6552 GCA_035656475.1 Gemmataceae bacterium
AAATCGACGTGCGCGGCCAGCCGATGATCGTCGTCGGCAACGAGACCCCCTGGTTCGCGCCGGCCGCCGATCTGTCGCAGTGCCCGCGCGACATCTTTCGGCTGTGCCTGAGTCACACGCCAGACACGATCGCGTGGGCCCAGGCGAACAAGATCGACCTGATGCTTGCCGGACATGTGCACGGCGGCCAGATTCGTCTGCCGGTATTGGGGTCGGTATTCGTGCCGAGCCGATACAGCCGGAAATATGATTGCGGGACGTTTTACGAGGCGCCGACGGTGATGCACGTCGGCCGCGGCCTGGCGGGGCAGCATCCACTGCGGTTCTTCTGCAAGCCGGAAGTGACGCGCGTGATCTTACGAAAATCCGAAATCCGAAACTCGAAATCCGAAACAAACTCGAAATCCTAGTCGGAAAACTCGGCCATGCGAGACTCCGATTGCTTTATTTGGATTTCGGATTTGTTTCGGATTTCGATTTTCCGGCGATCAATCCATATCGGGATCAACCGGGGGCACAACGATTTTGCCTCCCTTTTCCTTGTGGGCAATATTGGGCACGACCTGCTCGATGCCCGTCGCGTTGTTCAGACGCGGGAAAAAGCCGGCCAGCGATACGTAGCCCGCCGCCAGGGCCGCGATGCAGGCGGCCAGCGCGATTCGGCCGGAGTAGCGCGACCAGATGGACGCGGGACGCCTGGTCCGCGCGGGCAACGGCGCTTGAAATGCCGGGAAAGGGTTCGGCAGCTCGGCCTTGAAGTAATCGTGCAGCAGATCGTCCATTTCCGGACGAACCTCCTCGTTTTTGAGCATGTTACTCATGGTTCACCTCGACTCCCTGTGCCGTCAGTCGTTCCGCCAACCGCTGCCGCGCCCGGCTTAGACGCATGTGCACCGCGGTGGCATTTATTTCCAGCATTTCCGCTATCTTGTTCGTGTCGTAATCCAGGGCGTAGCGCAGAGTCAATATTTCTCGGTCCGCCGGCGCCAGCCGCTCCAATTCTTTTCGCAACTGGCCGAAAGTTTCGTCGCGAGTCATCCCCTCCAGCGGCAATAGGTCGCGTCCTTCGACGCCATTCATGGTTTGCGGTGCCTGCGTCCCGTTACGGCGGAACGCGCTCTTGGCATAATCCTCCGCAAGGTTCCGCGCGACTCGCAACACCCAGGCCCGCGGATTGACAATCTCGCTCCCTTCCTGCCATTGTTTCCACAGGCGGAGGAAGGTTTCCTGCATTATGTCGAGCGCAATATCCGCGTTCAACCAGCGCGCGTAGACCAGGGCCCATACTTCGCGGCTGTGGCGGTCGTATACTTCTTCAAATGCCGCCTTTTGCAGGGGCTTTTTCGGCCTCGGCTTCATGGGCCCTCATTCCCTGTCTCCGCCTGCCGCGCCCACCCAATTAAGACGATGCTCGGGAAAAATTATAACGGCGATCTCTCGTAAGTCCCTCGTGGCAATCGTTCCCAAACTTCCCGTTTGGGAACGCACCTCGGGAAACTCCGTTTCCTGGTCATCCGCTCGCGGTGATTCTGTGCATCGCGTAGGCCACGTGTCCTTCTCGGAACGAACCTCGTGAGACGGAGTTTCACGAAGTGCTTTCCCAACCGGAGTTTAGGAGTGAGGGACATTCATCTTATCCCTTTTACGCAATCACCACAAGGTTGTCGCGGTGCACGATCTCCTCGTACGGAATCGCCCCAAGCACCTCGATGACCTTGTCGGAACGCAATCCTCTGATTTGACTTGCGTCTTCAGACGAGTAATTGGTAAGTCCGCGGGCGAATTCACTTCCGGTGCCGTCGCAAAGCGACAGAACATCGCCCTTGCTAAAATCGCCCTGGATCTCCACAACCCCCACCGGCAAAAGGCTTTTTCCCTGCTCCTGCACTGCTTTCCGGGCCCCATCGTTGACCAACAATCGCCCTTTCGGCCGCGCGGTGAAGCCGACCCAGCGCTTCCACGCCGGCAGCGAGCCGCCGTGCGGCAGAAATAGTGTGCCAACCGGCTCCGCGGTGAAGACGGCGTCGAGTACGCCTGGGATTGAGCCGTTGGCCATGATCACTGATTCGCCCGCAGCAGTGGCGAGCCGGGCGGCCCGTAATTTGCTCCGCATTCCGCCCGTGCCGAGGGTGCTGCGGGTGTCCCCTGCCAGACCCATGACGGAAACATCGATGCTTTCGACGGTTGCGACCTTTTTGGCCTCGGGGTCCACGCCTGGGTCGCCGCTGTAAAGGCCGTCAACGACTGTCAGCAGAATGAGCAGCGGAGCCTGGAGGAGATTGGTCAGCATCGCAGCCAGGTGATCGTTGTCGCCGAATTTGATTTCCGCCACGCTGACGGTATCATTTTCGTTGATGATGGGCAGCACGCCCCACTCGAAAAGTGTTAAGATGGTGTTGCGGACGTTGAGGTAACGAGCCCGGCTGTCGAAATCCCCTGCCGTGAGCAGAATCTGTGCGGCGTGAATGCGGTAGCGGTCGAAACATTCCTGATAGGCACGCATCAGGAAATTCTGCCCCACCGCTGCACACGCCTGAAGATGCCTCAGATCGGTCGGTCGTTCTCCCAGGGCGAGACGGCCCATGCCGGCGCCGATGGCGCCGGAGCTGACCAGGGCGACCTTCCGCCCCGATTCGCGGATGCGATGGATCTGGTCGGCAAGCGATTGCAGGCGCGCGGGATCGAGCCGGCCGTCGTTGCCGGTCAGAACATTGGTCCCGACCTTGATGACAACCGTGTGGGCTTGCGACAGGATGTCTTGGCGAACCGGATCGATCTGCATGAAACGGGTCTCCGACCGAAAATCTGCAAGGAAGGAAAACTTTCCTTATCTGGTAAACGTCTGTTTGACGGAGCGGACGCCCTTGTTTATACTACAAGTCGGTCCGGGCCTCATCCTCAGCCAGAGGACGCAACCGTGATTTCACCGCGCCGAGCCTCGTGGGCAGTCGCATTGCTGATCGGCAGTGCGTTCCTTCTATCCACCTCGCGCGCGTATGCCCTTCCCGAAAAGCAAATTCGACTCCTTATCGAAGACGCCGAGCGCAGCGCCGCCCGGGGCGAGTGGGAAAAAGCTCGTGACACCTATGAATGGCTGCTGACCACGCAAAAGGATACGGGTTTCAGTTTCCGTCAGCGCTACCATCTTGCCCAGCGCCGTTTGCTCCAGACCCGTCGCCATCTTGATCTCAGCTATCGCAAAGAAGTCCTTTCCATCGAGTATGGCTCCGCGGTCCGCATTTACAACGTCATTGGCAAGACGTTGCTCGATTCGTCGATCGAAAAGAAAAAGATCGACGCGACCAAGCTTTTCAAGAAAGGCCTGGAAGAGCTTGATGCTGCCCTGGCGAATCCGGTGTTCGTCAAGCATCACATTCCGGAGGCCAAGCAAGGCGAAATTCCCACGTTCCGAGCGTTGCTCAAGAAGACGTGGGGCGACATGGACAAGCTCTCGCGCAAGGACGCTGCCAAGCAGATCGGCGAAATCGCGATGGCGGCCGAGGCCGTGCTCGACCTCAATGCCACCGTGGTCGCCATGGAGTTTGCCTGCGGCGCTTGCTACGCCATTGACGATTACACCGCCTACCTGACGCCGAACCAGCTTCGCGAATTGACGCGCAGCCTGTCGCGCACCGAGGTGATTGACGTCGGTCTCACGCTCGACATCAGCGGCAGCGCCATCGTCGTTCACGAGGTGGCGATGGACAGCCTCGCCAAGGGCGCGGTCAAGCCGAGCGATCACATCATCAGCGTCGACAAGAAGAGCGTGGTGGATCTGCCGTTGCAGACCGTGAAGGAGATGCTGAAAGGTCCTGCGGGCAGCTTCGTCGAAGTGGAAGTGATGACGCCCGGCGAGAGCGGCAGCCGATTACTCCGCTTGCAGCGCCGGCGCGCCGTCGTGCTGAACACGAATTGCTATCCGTCGCTGAAGAATTCCGCCTACTGGCATCTCGACATCACCAGCTTCACCGAGAACACCGTGCAGGAGCTCGATGTTGCCCTGGAAACGATGCAGAAGGCAAACATGAAAGGCCTGGTCCTCGACCTGCGTGGCAACGGCGGCGGCATCTTCGACAGCGCCATCGATTCCGCCCGGCGTTTCCTGTCCACGGGCATCATCACCTCCACCCAGCACCAGAATCCTGCCCTGAACTTCGTCTACCAGGCAAAGAACCCCAAGGCGTTGATGACTCCCATGGTAGTGCTCGTCAATGCCGACACCGCCAGTGCAGCGGAGCTCCTCGCCGGCGCGCTCAAGGACAACAACCGCGGCACGCTCATCGGCCAGACCACCTTCGGTAAAGGCTGCACGCAAGCCGTCCTCGAACTGCCCAAGGTCGCCGGCGGCGTCCCCACGGGCGGCATGCGGCTGACCGTCGCTCGCTTCTTCTCCCCCAAGGGCCAGCCCTATTGCGGCCGAGGCGTCACGCCTCACATCTTCCTCGATGATGCCATGGTGCAATCTCAGTCGACCATGATGAGCGATCCCTATCACGATCGCGCCATCAACGAGCTTGATCGGCTGCTGGCGATGTCTTCCAAATAAGCACTGAACTACCATCTGAAGCCCAGGTACTTCGCCCTGGGATCTCATTGGCATCGTGAACACTCATCTCTACTGACCATCAATTCTTTGCTATCGTAAACATGGATCATCGACTTCGCTGAGACGAGCAATGTTCGCGGTCAAGGAAATCTTCTACACACTGCAAGGCGAGGGCCATCACGCCGGCCGCCCGGCGGTGTTCTGCCGATTCACGGGATGCAATCTCTGGTCGGGGCTTGAAAAAGATCGCGAAGGCGCCGTGTGCGATTTCTGCGACACCGATTTCGTCGGCGCCGACGCAGGCCGCTTCGCCACCGCCGATGCGCTTGCCGACGCGATCGACGCCCGCTGGCCGACGGCAAACGGCGGCAGGAAATATGTCGTCTGCACCGGCGGCGAGCCGCTCTTGCAGATGACGGAGGATTTCGTCCGCGCCCTGCACGAGCGCGGCTTCGAAGTCGCCATCGAGACCAATGGCACCAAACAGCCGCCCGCCGGCATCGACTGGATTTGCGTCAGCCCCAAGGCGAACGCCGAGCTGGCGATCACTGCGGGCAATGAATTGAAGCTCGTCTATCCGCAACTCGGCGGCGACCCCGAGCGCTACGAGGATCTGCACTTCGACCACTTCTTCCTGCAGCCGATGGATGGCCCAGAGCGTGCCCGCAACACACAGCTCGCCGTCAATTATTGCCTGGAGCATCCACGCTGGCGCCTCAGCGTGCAAACGCAGAAGGTGCTCGGCATCAAATGAATCTTACTTCTTGAAAAAGAAGTTCTCCGCGGTCTTGCGCAGCAGCCAATCCTTATCGTCTGCGCCGAGAAAATCGAGGTGGCGTTGCACGAGATCGATGCTCGCCTGATAGGTGTGGTCGCCTTGCACCTGGAAGGGGCAATCGCTCTCCCACATGCAGCGTTTGGCGCCGAACGCCGTGACGACGCGCTTGATCATGGGCGCCAGGTCGGTGTACGGCGCCTTCTTCTTGCCAAGCGCGTAGAACGCGCCGACTTTCACCATCACCTTTTTGTGCTTGGCCATGGCACAGAGCCGATCGACATCGGCATCGCGGATGTTGCCGTCGGCGCCGATGCGGGCGAGATGGTCGATGATCACCGGCGTATCGGGGTACGCGGTGCACATGCGGTCAAGCTCGGGCAAGCCATCGGGATCGATCAGGGCCGCCATCGCCTGGTTGTTGCGTGCGCCGGCGGCGAACATCTTCTTGTAGCCCTCGGGCTGCAGCCATTTCTCGGGAGCCAGCTTGCTCAGGCGCGGATGGATGCGGAAAGCGCGGACGCCTCGCTTGGCCAGATCGGTCATCTCGCGTTCGGGATCTTTGCCGAAGGGATCGATGACCGCGGTACCGACGAAGACATCGGGATACTTGGCAATGGCGTCAAGCATGTAGGAGTTGTCGAAGCCGTAGAAGCTCATCTGGATGAGGGCGATACGACCAACCCCGGCCGGCTTGCAGTGGGCAAACAGCTCCTCCGGCGTGAACGACGGCGGCTGCATGTTCTCCTTCTTGTAGCCCGCGGCAAGCGGATAGCGCGCGGTGTCAGGCGTCCAGACGTGGACATGGGCGTCGATGTTTGGCATCTTCTTGTCCCCCTTCTTCGACGTCTGCGCCGCGAGGTTGCTGGCCAACATAACGATGCAGATGAAACTCGCGATTATCCCTCGTTCCCAAACTCCGTTTGGGAACGCACCTCGGGAAACTCCGTTTCCCGTCTCGACCTTATCTGCGACAGGATTCTTCGTCCCCGACCGGGTCAGCCGGGAAGCGGAGTTTCCAAATGCGCGTTCCCAAGCGGAGTTTGGGAACGAGGGGAGGAAACGCATGTCATTCTCCTTTGACGAAGCGACCGTAGTAGCTCGCGAGGTCCTCGCTCGACACGTTGCCGCCGCACAGGACGATGACGATGCGGTCGCTGGGCAAGAAGGTTGCACGCTGCCGTTCGGCGGCGGCCAGACAGCACGAGGACGCGGGCTCGGTCAAATACTT
>DASRSQ010000641.1:0-5169 GCA_035656475.1 Gemmataceae bacterium
TCTCGAAATCGACATCATCCATCAGATCCCGCGCTTCGGCAAAACGCAGCGCGTCGTCAGCTATCACAACATCCGCGAGGTCCCGGAAAACCTCGAAAAGCTACACGAACAGATGTGCGAGGAAGACTGCGACGTCGTCAAGGTCGTCGTCACCGCCCAGCATCCCTCGGATAACCTGCGCGTCATGGCGCTGACGAAGAACGCGAAGAAGCCGACGGTGGCGTTCTGCATGGGGGATCTGGGCACATCGAGTCGGGTGATTGGCCTGCGTCAGGGAATGCCGTACTCGTACGCCGCGTTCAACAAGGAGCGCCAGATTGCGCCGGGCATGCTCTCCTTTCAAGAGATGCAAAAGATTTATTTCATCGAGAACATCACGCCGGAAACAAAGGTGTTTGGTGTCATCGGCGATCCGGTCGGCCATAGCCTAAGCCCGCTGATCCACAACGCCTCGTTTCGGCACCTTGGCATCAACGCGATGTACCTGCCATTTCGCGTGCCGCGTGGCGAACTGGCGCCGTTTCTGGATGCGTTCAAGGCGCTGCCGGTCGAAGGCTACAGCGTGACCTTGCCGCACAAGGAGGCAGCGGCGCGAGCCGCCGTCGTGCAGGATGAATCAGTCGCCTCGATGTCGTCGGCTAACACGCTATTGGCCGTCGAGGCTGGTTTCCGCGCCGTCAACACCGATGCGAAGGCGGCCATTGATTCGCTCGTCGCCCATCTGCCGCTCGGGCCGGACAAGAACCCGGCGCCGCTGATCTCGCGTTCGGTGCTGGTTGTCGGCGCCGGCGGCGTCGCCCGGGCCATCGCCCATGCCCTGCACAAGGAAAAGGTCGCCGTCACTGTCACGAATCGCACGCCCGAACGGGGCCAACGGCTCGCCGACGAAGTCGGATGCAAGTTCGCCGAATGGTCGGCCCGGCATAACGTCGTCTGCGACACCATCATAAACTGCACCTCCGTCGGCATGCATCCAAACCTCGACGAAACGCCGATTCATCACAGCTTTCTCAAGCCAGGCATGATGGTCTTCGACACCATTTACACGCCTGAAACGACGATGCTGATTCGCGAGGCGCGCGAGCGCGAATGTCACACGCTCACCGGCGTGGACATGTTCGTTCGGCAAGCCGGTCTGCAGTTCGAGCTGTTCACGGGCCAGGCGCCGCCGCTGGAATTGATGACGAAATTGGTCCGCCGCGCCATCTCACCGCTTCAGAGCGCCACCGAGGACGAGGAAGCGAAGGCATGAGCCGACGCTTGCTGTTCCTGATCGGTTACCGCGGCGCCGGCAAAACCGAAGTTGCGCGTTTGCTCGCCCCGCTCCTGGGCTGGCAATGGATTGACGCCGACGCGGTACTCGAAGAACGCTTCGGCAAATCAATCCGCCAGATCTTCGCCGAAGAAGGCGAGCCCAGCTTCCGCAACAAAGAAGCCGCCATCCTTCAGGAACTCAGTCAACTGCAGGATCACGTCGTCGCCACCGGCGGCGGCGTGGTGCTGCGTCCGGATAATCGCGCTGCCCTCCAGCGAGGCCACGTCGTCTGGCTGCAGGCCCCTTCCGACGTGCTCTGGCAGCGCATGCGGTCAGACGCCAGCACCGCGGAGCGTCGTCCCAACCTTGCCCAGGGCGGCATCGCCGAAATCGAGGCGATGCTGAGCGTGCGGACGCCATTGTACGAAGAATGTCAGGATCTCATCGTGGACACGTCGAAAGGGAATCCGGCATTAGCAGCGGAAGTGATCCGTGATTGGCTAACAAGCCGCGCACATTCCTCCTGTCCGTGAGCACGACGGTGGCGCTCTCTTGCGGTCGCGGCTCGCAACACCCCCGCGGAAAGTTGGCCAACCAGCTCCGCCGGCTGAAAAATACCAGGCTCTTTTGGCAATCGAGTTGGCAGGGGAAGGTGGCCAACTAACCCTCAAATACGCGACTCGCTTATTTGAAGACTAACCACCCGTGGCCTGGCCTCGCTATGTTTGACCTGGGCACTTGCCGACGAGTCGGGAATCCGCGAAGAAAAGTCCATGCGATATCTCATCACCGGGGCGACCGGATTTGTCGGCGGGCACATCGCGGAAGCGTGTGTGAACCGGGAGCAGACCGTCAGCGCCATCGTTCGCGCCAGCAGCAACACCGCGGATCTCGAGAAGCTTGGCGTCATTCTCTACCGCGGCGAACTCGACGATCCCGCGCTCGCCCGCCGTGCCATCACCGAGGCCGACGTCGTCGTCCATTGTGCCGCCAAGGTCGGCGACTGGGGGCCGGTCCAGGATTATCGCAAGGTCAACGTCGAATCGCTGCGCGTCCTGCTCGACGCATGCAAGGGGCAAGCCCTGTCCCGATTCATCCTCATGAGCAGCCTTGGCGTCTACGCCACCAAGCATCACAACGGGACCACCGAGGCCGATCCGCTGCCCCGCTGGCACAACGATGGCTATTCGCAGACCAAGGTCGAAGCCGAACAGCTTGCGATGCACTACTACAACGAATTCGGCGTTCCGGTCGTCATCCTGCGGCCTGGCTTTGTCTACGGTCCGCGCGACAAGACGGTCATGCCACGCATCATCGACGCTTTGCGTCACAACCGCCTGCGCTATCCCGGCGGCGGCGAAGCAGCCATGAACCTGATCTTCGTCAATAACCTGGTTGATGCGGTCTTCCTTGCGGTTCACAACGAAAAGGCCGTCGGCGAGGCGTATAATCTGACGGACGGCGAATACGTGTCGAAGCGCAAGTTCATCGGCGCCGTCGCCGACGCGATGGAGCTGCCGCACCCGACGCGCACGCCGCCGCTGTGGCTGGCATGGATGGTGACGTGGGGCGCCGAAAAGCTCGCGAAGCTGCGCGGCTCCAAGAAAGCGCCGCTCTTCAATTTCCCACGCCTGAAGTTTCTCGGCTACAACCTCGACTTCAGCATTCAAAAAGCGATGGACCAGCTCGGCTATCGTCCGCGCGTCAACTTCGAGGAAGCCATCGGCGAGACGATGGACTGGTACAAACGGAACCCGCAACCCAGCTTCTTCGCATAGCTCTCGTTCCCAGGCAGAGCCTGGGAACGAGGTGTCATTCCGTTTCTTCGCCTGAGGAGATTTACCTATGGACCTCAAGCAGGCTCGCGTTTGTGTGCTCGTTGAACAACAGTATCAAGAGATGGAAGTCTGGTATCCGATCTACCGGCTGCGCGAAGCCGGCTGCAAGGTGACGCTCGTTGGCCCCGAGGCTGGCGCGACCTATCCCAGCAAGCTCGGCTATCCGGCCAAGAGCGACAAGGCGGCGAAGGATTGCACGCCGGACGACTTCGATGCGATGGTGATCCCGGGCGGTTTCGCGCCCGACTTCCTACGCCGCCATGAAGCCGTCATCAAGCTGGTGCGCCATATCGCGGAGCAAGGTAAGCCGATCGCGGCGATCTGCCATGGTCCGTGGGTGCTGTGCTCGACGCCGGCCCTCAAGGGTAAGAAGGCGACCAGCTTCTTTGCGATCAAGGATGACGTCGTCAACGCCGGCGCCAACTACGTCGACGCCGAGGTGATTCGCGATGGCAACATCATCACGAGCCGCAAGCCCGATGATCTGCCGGCGTTCGTCGTGGAATTGATGAAGGCGATTCAGGAACGCAAATAGCCACAAGCCTGGATCACGCCGGCGCCAGGATCTGTAATTGCATTCCTTCGACGAGATCCTTGACGCGCACGCGGTACTCCGCCATGTGCGGGGCCTGCGAATGGGCCTTGAGCGCGTCAAGGCTCTCCCACTTCTCGACGATCACTGCGACGTTCTCACGCACCGGGCTTTGCACGGCAATGTCGGTCGCGAGATCGACGGTCGGCCCGTATTCGATGCAGCCCGCCTCGGCGTGCACGGCCGGCACAATGCGATGGAACTCCGCCAGGAACGCGTCGCGCTTGCCCGGCTTGATGGTGATCGTCGCGATGACATGGATCATGTTCTTACTCAAATCTCGGCTCCAGGGATCAGTTCGAATTATCTTCGTGATTGTATTACTTCCTGTGTGGCGTCGAGTGCTCTGCCGGCGCGGAATGCGCGAGTTGCCGTGTGATGCGTGATTGTAATGCGTGCTGTGATTCGGAAGTTTGCAGGACCAGAGTGCTCATTTCCGAACGCATCGCTTAAATCGACTCGCCAAAGACTAATTGATCGGGGACTGCTTTGCGTGAAATCATTGGCCTTTCGGCGGCTCTTTTCCCAGTACCTTCGCCACCGTCGCGATCACCTTGCGGCTGTCATGAGCATCTTCTGTCGATGTAGTGCTTTCTTATTGCGAAGATTGAGAGCGAGGTTATCATATCGAGCAAGGCCCAAGGCTCTCTGGATTCAAGATGGGTGTTGTTGACAAATCTCTGAAGCCGGGCGATGCCGTCAGGACGGTAACCGTGCCGCACGAAATGACCGTCTGCCAGCGTGACGCTGCCGGCTTTGTGCAGTGCGTCTGGTTCCCCGGAAACGACCTCTTTGCTGGTGATCCAGAGGAAGCGTGGTTCCATGAGTCGGATCTCGTGCTGACCTGGAAAAATTTCGGTCCCTTTTCTGTCGAGCCCGGCGACCGCGTCCAGCTCTCGAGCGGCGGTCCCTACATGACGCGCGGGGTCGAATCAAATGCTCTTCTCCCCTGTGCGTGGTTTTGCGGCAACGATCTGCATTTTGGAACATTTCCCACTCAGGCGGTGATTCGGGACAGGATTTCGTGCGGACGTACCGGCTGGGCCAAGCCGGGGGATCCCGTGCGGCTTCGCAGCGGCGGGCCACTTCTAACGGTGGTCGCCACTGGGAACGGGGAGGTGACCTGTGCGACGCCGGTGGGGCACGTAACTTTCGATGAGAGCATGATGGTGCTGGACCTGATCGAATCAGGTGAGCAGACCACGCGCGAGATTCTTGCGTATGCAAGCGAGCGTGGCTACGATTTGAATTTTTCGCTCGATGGTGTTCGATTCGTGTCCTGGTGGCGCGATACCAGCAACGGGCCGTTTCGCTTTCGGTTGCAAGGAATGATTCAGCCGGGCAGTCCAGCCGCCGGAATCCGAGGCGAAGCTGGCTGCGTCGATACGATTGAGGAAGCGTTCGAATTGACGAAGGCGTTGCTTCTGGATCGGCTTGTCCTGGAGCGGTTGCCGTTTCGAGAATCCATGACAAAGTGGGACGGT
>DASRSQ010000642.1:0-3478 GCA_035656475.1 Gemmataceae bacterium
CGGCTGGGCACTCATCGAGTGCCGGAATTGCGGCGGTTATCATCAGTCGGCAGCCCGATTCTCGTCGGCGTGTGGCGTCCGACGATCATTGTTCCGGAGCGCACCGAAGAGGTCTTCGACGAGCCCGAGCTGCGTATGATGCTGGCGCATGAACTGGCTCATCTTGCGCGGCGCGACCTGGCCTGGAACTGGCTGCCCACCGTCGCGAGCTGGCTGTTTTTCTTTCATCCGCTGGTGTGGCTCATGATGCGCCGCTGGTCCGAGGCGCAAGAGGCGGCCTGCGACGAGCTGGTTATTCAGCGGCGCGTGGCGCAGCCGGCGGCGTATGGTCGGCTGTTGTTGAAACTGGCTTCGCTGGCAGCGCCCGACGCGCGGCACGGCTTAGCAACGGCCGGCGTCCTGGGTGCGTATCGAAACCTCGAACGGCGAGTTCGGACAATCGCCCGGGTTAAGTCGTTTTCGCGCCGGCGCATTACCGTTGCCGCGTTTCTACTGCTGCTGACCGGAACGGTTGCTATTGTTCCCTGGCGGCTCGTCGCGCAGGAAGAATCTCCCGCGCCGCGACGCGCGAGTTCGGCCCTCCAGGCCATTCAAGGCACATGGAAATGCGTGGAGGCAATCGACGAGGGAAAAGCCCACAAGTCTCCCGAAATCGTTTGGGTTTTCAAGGATGAGCGAATCACGATCTTCTTCGAAGGGAGAAAACAACACACTGGAACGGTGAAGCTGGATCCCTCGGTAATGCCCCCGACGATTGAAATGAAATTGAAAGGGGAAGGTCCTGGCAATTTAGACGCAGACACGCTCGGCATCTACAAACTGGAAGGCAACAAGCTGACCCTCTGCACGGGGGTCGGCAGTGCCAAGAATAAGAGGCCGAAGACGTTTGCTTACAGTAAGGACTTTCCAACGTCTTCGGTCGTCTTGCAACGAGAGGCAGAGGCCGAGAAGCAAACCGTGGAAAAAGCGCCAGACGAGGCGACAGGCACAAAGGCCGAGCGCGCCCTCAATCGACTGAAGGAACTCGGCACGTCTCCGGCGAATCGCAAGCAGATCGGCATTGATCTCGCGTGGAAGGGGACCGACGACGATCTGAAATTGATCAATGACCTGCCAGAACTCGAGTGGCTGCATCTCGATTTCGAAAAGCCTGTCGGCACGGATGGGCTGAAACAATTGAAGTTCACTCATGCGATCCCGTACTTGAACCTCGATGCGCTTTCGGACGAAGTGCTCGCAAAAGTGGACCGGCTTCCACCCTCTACGGTTTTAGCTCTGCCGCGCTATAGACTATCGGACCACGGATTCAAGAGGTTGGCGGAGTTGGCCGTTGGTATCGAGCGGTTAGAAATCCCGACACCGTACCTTGCCACCTTTGCTGAAAAAGGCATCACCGATCAAGGCTTGGGCAGCATTGCTCGGATCCAGAGTCTGAAAAGCCTGCAGCTCTACGATGCAGGGATCAGTGACGATGCGCTGGCAGCGCTATCGGGGCTCGACAAACTCGACACACTGGAGCTGATCCAATGCTGGAAGATTCGCGGACCGGGCTATGCCAACCTGGCCGGCGTGAAATCATTGCGTTCGTTGACGGCCTATGCGATGACGATCGACGATGCGGCCGTGGACGCACTTGCGAAACTGAAGCAGCTGACAACGCTGAACCTGCAACCAGTTGAAACATTGTCCAACAAAAGCATCGAGCGTCTGCAGTCAGCACTGCCGAAAACGAAGGTGACGATTCTCGCGTACGAAGATCGTTTTGCCAATTTCGCTGTAATACAAGCCGATGATGACAACACCAAGAAGATCCATGTCGAGGCGATCAACACCGAACAAGAGACGGTCGAAAACGGTCGACGTCTTCGCGCTGACGGACTGGTAAACGATGCGCAGAAATGGATCGCCCGGCACGAATTCTCGCGCGCGAAATCCGACTACGAAGAGGCGCTGCGCCATTGCCCACCGGCCGGCGAACTTCGCAACCTGGTGGCGTGCAATCTGGCCTGGCTGCTGGCCACCTGTCCGGATGACAAGATTCGCGATGGCCAGCGCGCCGTGGAACTGGCGCGCACGTCGTGCGAAGGTTTGGGCTGGAAAGGACCGCAAGCCGCGGAAGCCATCGATACACTCGCAGCCGCCAGCGCCGAGGTCGGCAATTTCGAAGCTGCCATCAAGTGGCAAACCATGGCCATGAAGCTAGCTGCGGAAAAGAAGCAATTTCAAATCGGGGCCGAACAGCGGCTGAAGCTGTACGAACAAAACAAGCCGTATCGCGATATGCCGCAGCCCGCTGCCCCGCCAGAAGATCGCGGCGCAAAACAGGGGCAGAAGCTTACCTTCACGCCTGACCCGGATCGCCCGACAGCGCCCGCGGCCACCAAAGAGAGTCAGGATGTCGGCGCTCAGAAGCCTGCCGCGAGCGACGCCGACCTGTCCGACGGCCACACGGTCCAATACACCGAAACGCGCACAAATCGACTACCCGACGGCCGCAAGGTGCAAGGATTGATCCGGCGCGTAAAGGTGCTCGGTCGATATCGCCAGCGCGAGGAGATGCAGCACACGCCGGGCGATCAACCGGAGAGCGGTGACACAAGCTCCTACGTCCAGATCACGGACGCGAAGAAGGGAGTCTTGTTAACGCTCGACCCCAACGACAAGACCTATGAATATGTCAAGCAAATCCTCGGTATCAACGACGCCGGTGAAGTTGTCGAATCGAAACCCGAGCCACAGCCGCAAATCGACTATTACGGCCGTATGCGCGACGTGCCGGTCGCAACCGCAATGAAGCTACCAGACCGCTACATTGACGGCAAAGTCGCAAACGGTTACGAGGTGATCTCGAAGGCAGAGCGTGCGGCCGGAATCGACACCTGGACGCGCCGGTACTGGCTGGATCCGCAAACGAAGCTGCCCGTGCGGATCGAGGTCTCGCTGCGCGGCACCAATCCGGGCCATGCCGAGTCCGATTGGGTCCAAAGCGACATCATTTTCGATCGGCCGCTAGACGCCGAGCTTTTCAGTACGGAACCGCCGGCCGGCTACAAAGAGCGGCCCGAGCGCTGAGCCGCCGGGCCATTTCCCTCGGCCGTTCTCCATGATTCGCCACACCCGCACTGTCGTTGGGCTTCCGTGGCGCGGTATCATGTCGTTGCCATGCGGTCTGAGCCGTCACCAGCCACGTTGTTGATTGCGTGCGCCGTCGGCGCCTTGTGGGTGGGCTGTATAGTGCTCATCGGTTCGAGCCCTGGACTTGGCGGACGAGGCCATGTCCTCGTGGCGGCGGTGCTTGTCGGTATCAGTGCGGCCATACATCGGCTCCTCAGGCGAGAGGAGAATGGTTGGGTCATCGCTGTGGGGCTGGCACCAGTCGTCGCGACAGGCGCCCTACTTATCGTCGCGGTTCTGGTGCGTCTGGAATTTATCGGATTCGAACAGTTCCCTTAGCGGACTTTCCTTCACCCGTCTTCAT
>DASRSQ010000643.1:0-9932 GCA_035656475.1 Gemmataceae bacterium
GAATCTCGGACGTTGACTTCGTCACAGGCACGGTACAGATCCACGAGAAGAAGCGAGTGCGCGGCGAACGGACGACTCGCCGAGCGACGCTGACGCCGTTCCTTCGCGCCGTGCTCCAGGAATGGCTGGCAATCCATCCCGGCAGCGACATGCTTTTCTGCCACAACCCGGAAGTGGCACGCAGCAAGAAACGAAGCAGGACAACGGGGCATAAGGGGAAGAACCGCGCCACCACCTTGCAGGAAAGGCTGGCCACGGTGAAACTGCGAATTCAACAAGCGCGTTCCCCCCTCACCCGCAACGAAGTGCACAACCATTTGAAGGATACGCTGGCGGCGAGCGAGAAATGGTCGAAATTGCGCGGCTACCATGTCTTTCGCCACAGCTTCATTTCGGCATTGGCCAACAAGGGCGTCGATCAGCGGATCATTGACGACATCGTTGGCCATCAAACTGAAGCCATGCGACGTCGCTATCGGCACCTCTATCCGGAGGTGAAGGCGAACGCGGTCAACTCGGCGTTTGAATAAATAAGTAGGCTCACATTTTTGAAGGCTGATCGCACGCAGAGAAAGTTATGACCTGAACTCTCGACACTGACCTCGGTTTCTTCGTGAACACGGTCGAAATGTTACCCATTCTCGCGAAACGTCGGGGGTCCAATAACTACATCGCCTTGGATCGCCGACGACTTGATGGCGTCCTTGGAGCAGCAATATGCCGTATCGCAAGCCGCGGCCAGCTAGCATCCCCGTCAACCATCATCAGCGCGCGTTTTGGGTATGCTATCGCGGTCCCCGCTTTTTTGCTGGTGCATCATGTTGAGCTTCGAACAGGCTGCAAAGCAGCCGGGCATCTCGTCGGCACTGGTCTACATCTTAGTCTCCGAGCGCATGCTGCCACACTATCGCGTCGGGCGTCCCGGACGTCGTGGCAACATGCGTATTGCGGAGGCCGATCTGGCGGCGTTCATGGAAAGGCGGAAGACAGTTCCAGAAATGCGAAAAACGCCGCAGGCGGTTAAGCCTGCGGCGCGTAAGAAGTCATCCAACACATTTCGGGGAAGTGAAATATGAAAAGAGTTCAGAAGAAGCTCGAAAATATCATGGGAAAATTCACCGTGATATTCAGTGGGTATCCCGAGATTCCTATCGCCGAAGTCCTGGCGGCGGATGCTCAATTCATTCGGGTGGGATTTGTTACAGACGAATCCGAGCCGAACGAGTTTTATGAGTTCTGTTCGGTCAATAAGGTTGGTCGGCGTGATGCGGCAATCCGAATTTGGTGTCGTGGCGCTACGCGACAGGATTGGCATCGTGTCTTGGCGTGCGTGGGAATCGTCGTTGGCGAGATTTCCCCCGATAGCGGTTTATTGGCGTGCTACGATGCATTAGCGAAGTTAGTCAGGCAAGGGCCGACCGGCGAGCCTACTCAGTACTAGCCGCCCTTCTCGTTTTTCCCGAGCTCTGCCCGCTCTTCCAGAAGCTTTCGTACGTGCTCGCCCTCCTGGTCGAGGTGCACTTTACTCGTCGCACTCCGAGCCGTCGTTACGACGAGAAATTGATGAGACATCCTATTTATCTACGCGATATCTTTGCTCAACACCGTCCCACATTCAGCTTCAAGTTTTCCCGCCGAAAACGGACGAAGGCGCGAACGAGCTTTTTCGCACCATCGAAAAACTGCAATCGCTGAAGCCGTCCTTTGTCTCGGTCACCTACGCGGCCGGCGGATCCACGCGCGAGCGCACACATGATCTCGTGGTGCGGATTTATCGCCAGCTTCAGATCACCGCCGTGTCGCACCTGACATGTGTCTGTCATTCCCGCGACGAATTGGCTTCGATTCTCGACCAGTACGCGGCATCAGGATTCGAGAACATTCTCGCTCTTGGCGGCGCCCCCCCCAGCGAGCATGCCCAACTACGACTGAGCGAAAGACGCGTTCCGCTATGCAGAAGAGTTGTTCGTTTCATCAAGAACCATGGCCGCAGTCGATTCGATATTGGCATCGCCGGCTTCCCGGAAAGCCATCCCGTGACGCCTAATTCCGCCTTTGACACGTCTGCGACAACTGGGTGATCGGAGAATTCACGCGTCCTCTTTTCTATTCGCTGCAAGCTCGCCATTGCGTCACGTTCCGCGGGAGAATCGGAACTCAAAACCCTAGAATCCAAGATCGTCAGACTCGAAAAAGAACTCGCCGAAGCGCGTGCCAAATTGAAAATGCTCAGGGAGAAATCCCGGCTGGACTCCGCGATTCCGAAGTAACTTGAGCAGCAAACGATTGCCGTCCGCACTTAGGTGCGGGCGGCGCAATCAATCCTACCCCGCTTGTCCTGCCCGCCGAAATGGCAGAAGCCCTTCCTTTTGATAGCGTAACATTTCGTTGTGCGAAATAGCCCACTGACTATACCCCCCTCGTCCCGAAAGTTTTTTCACAGCATGTATCCGGCCCAAGCGAGCCCATTCCCGGCAGGTGAAAGCGGACCTTCCGACCAGTTCAGCGAATTCCTCGATGTCGTAGTATTCCTTGATCGTCTGCCGCTCCACCAGTACGGTGAGCATTGCTTCGATGTGATCCAGTCTTTCGTCGAGGCTCATGTCATCTCCAATTGCATTGGCAAGATCAATCGCTGCTCGCGACGCCGATTTTTTCTTGCGTTTTCACCGGGTGCATTTTCGCGCGAGCCACGATTGCATCTGGCAATTCATAATCCGCTTCTTCCTGATGTTTCACTGGGCTCTCCTCGGAAATGAAATCAAAGGGCGGGGATCTCTCCCGCCCCGCTTATTGGAGTTCAGACTCACTTCGCACGACCGTAATCAACCCAGGACCCAAACATCCACAATTTCAACGTATTCCCTTCAAGGCGATACCTCGTTTCTTCCTTGTACCGCCCGAAAACTCCTGGGAAGTCGAACTCAATGAAGCCGGGAAGGAGCCGATACTTACCCTCTCGGGTTTCCAGCAGTCGCACATCCCTGCACGTGCCGTCTGCATTGAAGCGGAAATAGGCGCTTTTAATGACGGGGTTCTCCCATCGCCCCACGATTTCTTTCGCATCGTCCTTCTTGTTGTCCTTCTTGTCGCCAGCATGAATGCCGCCCAGACAAAAAAGGAGAACAACTGCAACGAGACTTGTGCGAACCATAACGACCTCCAGCTAAAGAATGCGGATCTGTAACGCGAGGTTACCGTTTCTTGTTGAACCAGCTCTTCACGAGCCAGAAAACGGCCTTCAGGATGATCTTCATGTTTCCTCCAGGTTAGGATTGTGAATCAACGGGCGGGATTGCTACCGCCCACGCCCCCACGGCTTTCGCAGGAACAGTTCAAGCCAAATTGACGCCAGCTTTTCCAGGAGCCAATTCATGACATCCTCCAGGTTGTGCTTGCCAATGCCAGCCGAGCCTTCCGGCATCGAAAAGCGATTAGTCTTTCCTTGTCGCGAGGTCAGCCACATCCCCCGGAATAGTCGACTGTCTTGTCGTCGTCGTCATCATCGTCGCCTTTGGCGAGCTTGTGGCCCACGCCGCCGCAAATGACTCCAAAGTTAATCAGCATCAACAGAATGCCCAACGCTTCGCACATTGATGGTCTCCTTCGGGGCGATAGGTTTACGTTTCCTTGTTGCATACCAGCAGCACGAACGTGCTGATGATCAGCCCGAGCTCCGCCAGGCACATGACGACAAACACGCCTTCGGACATGCGCCGTCTCCGTTCAGGTTTTGCGTCCGAAGCCGAACATGCCGGCGACGAGAACGCCCACAGCGACGAGCAACCCGCCCATGAAGGTGTGTGAATTCGCATCGGCAGCTTTCTTGGTCACCTTGGTCTTGTAGCTACCCATGCCATTCGGCAGACCCATCTCCATGTCGACCAACTCGTCATCAGGGTCAACTTCCCGCCGTCGTCGGCGTCTCGACATCCGCGTTTCCTTTGGCACTGGTGGCGGCCTGTTCGATCGGCCAGGCACGTAGGTCACCCCGGTGCATTCGTGGCATTCCATCGGTTTGCCGATGTCTTCCCGTGGCGCCGTCAGTTTTGCGTCACAATCGCGACACCAGAATCGGATTTTTTCCGTCGTCAATTCTTGTCCCACCTTCGAGTCCTCCGAAAAATGTTGGGTGATCTTGATGCGGTTACATGCTGCGTCCCATTTCCTGGGTCATTTCGGGCTGTTCCATCGCCATTTCCTGCGCCGGCGGTTCGACCGCTTGGTCCCGGTCGGGTGTGTACTGGCCAGGCCCGTAAGGCACGAACGCATTCCCATTGAACAACGCGTTCGCGAGCTCCATCTGGCCTTGCGTGCCGAGCCTCCCGAGTTCGGCTCCGATTTCGGCGCCAGCTTCCTTGACGCCTTCGAACAACTCGCCTACCAACTCACCGATCATCTTTGGCCTTCCTTTCTTCAACAGGTTGCTGGGGCGATGGCGGATTGATCATGCCTGGCGCCTCGATTGGTCCCCGCCGGTTGCCAGGTATGACTGTGACCATGAAGCCGAGGAGTAAGGCGCTTAAGAAAAGACAAATCGAGAAGAACAACGATTTCGCGCCTGTGGTGAAGGCTTCCCAAAGCGTCAGCCGTGACGTCGCCGCAGATTCGTAATACGGCACGAGCGTTGTGCGTATGGGAGGCATCCCCTGCATGAAGGTGATCGCCGTCCGCTCTGGAAGTGTCAAAACCTCTTCCGGCTTGAGCAGGCTTCGTCCATGCTGTTGCCAGTTAGCGTTGCGGTTGGTGCTCGTCCCAACGCTCTCCTGTCCCTGGTTCGAGCCTTGGTAGGATTTTCCTTCACTCGTCCCGCCGCTATCCACGATGATGGTCTGTTCCCCGCAGCGCTTGCTAATATGCTCTGCGGTCGGCAAATCGTTGGTACCGAAGAACACGGTCGTGCAGTTGCTGAGAAGCGTCTGGTCTTGTTCCTCGGGAAAGGCCTTTTTAAGCTGACTCATCGACTGGTAATAAAACTGCAACTTGACCGAGTAGCCGCGAAACTTGTCAACCGCATCGTCGATAACTTCGAGGTGACCGAGGGACGCCGCCTCGTCGAGGACATAATGCACCGTGTTCGCTTGCTGCAAACCGCCTTTCACGCTCGCCCGCATGAATGCTGTGATCCACAGCCGCAGGAGGGATGATTGCGCCCGCATATGGTCGGGCGGCAGGATGAGGAATGCCGACATTTGGCCTTTGATGATATCCGACGGCTCGAAACTGCTGACCTTCGTCGAGCGCGCGACGGCGATCGTATCGAGAAACCTAAGATGTCTGTTTGCCGTGGTGAGCGTCGAATTCAGCTCCTTGTCTTGAATCTGTTTGAGTTGATTGCCGAGCCTTTTAAGCAATCCGTCCCATTTATCAGAGGCGCACATCAATTCGACGGCCTTCTTAAACTTCTCTGTATCGGCCACGAATTCCCTTACCGTCTGCAATGACCGCTCGCCGGCAGGCCCATAACACACCGTCACGGCAATCATCCCGCAAATAAGCGCCTCAGCCATGTCGTTCCAGTGAGGCTCTTTCTCCTGCCCGGTACGGATTACCATCGCGTTGGCGAGATCACGAACTTCATCCATCGCCGTTTGTGAATCGCCGTCGATACCGTCGAGAACATTGAGGCAATCCGGAGTTTGAGTGACGACGTTGAACGGATCGAGGAGGACACAACGATGACCGAACTGCTTGCGTTGCGTCACGGTGAGACGCGCGTTTTCCCCTTTGAAATCAATGACAATCGCACTGTCCTTACAGCTCAATAAGAACGGCAGGACAAAATTTATGCCCTTGCCCACGCCCGTCGGCGCGAAAACCGCCGTATGCACCGACCTCGCGAGCCGCACCACATCGCCTTTCTTTTGCTTGCCTCGTCGATATTCCAAGAAGTCTCGGCACGCCGTTCTTGAGTCGATTCCCGGATCGAAGAGCGCCCGCGCTACCTCCACGCGCGAGACTTGAGACCCCTCATCGAGATGGCCAATGGCGAGCCCTGTCGTACCGCCAATCATTCCCTTTCGGGCAAGGTCGCCGACACCGGCCCATCGGCTAGTGCCGAATGCCGTCCATAAATAGCCGCGCTTCGCCGAGACCCAAGCAAGAATGACGACCAGGACGACCGCGCACGCTGTCCACCGCATCGCGGCCGCGCAGAGACAATAGATGCCGCCGACGACTGTCAGGATGAGCAAGAACCGAATGAATCGATAAAACATCGCGAACTCCCATGGTGGTGTCAGTTCTTGGATGGTTCGAAACGCTGACGAAGCCTTTCGGAGTGGATCGCGTATGCCTCCAATCCAGACACGGCGATGTGATGAAATTCCTTGAAGGCGTCGAGTTGCTCGTCTTCGCGAAGTACCTTGGCCACGACAGCCAGAGTCTTGCAGGCCATCTCGCGAGCCAGGTCATCAAGAGTCCTTGTGTTCATCTCATGCTCCAGGATGGATCGAAATACACGCAGATATTCGCGGTCGAAAAAGTACTCCGTGCCTGCCTCAAGCCGAGCTATTGCCTCGGCGACTTCACGCTCAATGTCGTCCTTTTTCATTCAGCACCATTTTTCGCCCTATCCTTGAGGACGGCGGCGAAGGTTTTGAGATCGATTCCTGACGCACTTGCTTTTTTCGCCTCCTTGACGAGGCTGCTTAGGGACTCGATTACCTCGTCGAAATCAAACTCCTTTCCACCCAAGGTGATCTCGATGCCCGAGGGCAATGGCGCCTTGATCCTGGTCACCTTCACGGATTCACCGTTGCCGTTGCGAATCTTGCGTCCGGCTGCGGCGAGGGCATTGCGGCTTGCTCCTGCCCGCTTCATTGCGAGAAGTGCATCCTGAGCGTGCTCGTCAGGCAGTTTGCTTGCCTCGTAGCAATCGGTCACTCCTACAACGCCATCCTTCAGCGCATCCTTCCAAGCTTTGGTGCATTGTGACGGGCTCAGGTATCGCGTGATGCAGCTGGGCTCCATTTGGAAATTTGTGGCAAGGTCCTTCTGTTGCCATGTTGGATTCAATTCGAGGAGCGCAACGCACGCTTGCCACATTTCGTACCCCGAAAGCGCCGATCGGTGCACCGAAGAGGTGATCTGGAAGACTCGCAACTCACTAGGCATCAATGGCTCGTCGGTTATGACACACCACAATTTCGCAATGCGATTCTTCAATTGGACGGCGCGCCACCGACGCTCGCCATCAATGATCTGAAACAGGTCGGGCTTATGAGTGGGCCGCACTATTAAGGGGATTTCCTGCCTGACAAATAAGGACTGCTCCAACGCCTCTAGTTCGGCCATGCCGAATTCTTTCCGAGGTTGATTGGGGTCTGGCTGTAGTTGCTGCCAAGCAAGTTCAACAAGGGTTTTCATTGGCTTCTCGCATTCGGTGCCTTGCTTACTTGAATAAATGACGCGCAAGCGATCCTCAGATTTGTCCGTGCGGACATCGCTCTTGCGCAAAGATCTCATTGCATTCATTCGCGACAATGTGCATGTTTAGGTGACACTGCCACATTTGCTGACTGACACATCACATCTGACTGTCCGGAATAAATGGTTGACGAGAAAGATCAGGACAACACTGACCCGGCGGATCCGCTGTTGCGGATGTCGCCTCGGCACATGGAGCTGCTTCGTCAACAAATGACGATGACAACAGGCGTGAAGTTAGAACTGAGGCTGATCAGAGCCAACCTAAAAACCCTCAGGCAGCTTCAAAATACGTCACCGGAAATGTTTGAGGCCGTCCTGTCGATTGTCAAGCCGGCGGGCCTGTCCCAACAACTGCCGGCGGTATCGCCGCAGATGATTGATACCTTGAAAAAGGCATTGCTAATGCGGCCTGATGGCCAATTGTGCGTCGGGCTAGCTGACGTCGTACATGCCTCCTACAAGGAGACATCTGAAGGCCCCGTTTTGGTCGATCCCGTTATCTATCCGTCTCGGGAAGTAGTTGACGAGCTGGAACAGCTCAGCGATGATTCGCTTGCTAGATTTGTCGATCGGCTGGTGAATGACAAGCAGAATAAGGACAAGAAGCACAATTCGGACGGATCGCCTCCGCTGGGATAGCACAAGCTCGCACTATTCGCGAAGCTCCTGCCGCAAAAGAGTCACCATCACCTTCCAAATCTGTCGTACTTCTTCAATTCTGATTGAGGTTATGGCGGAGATTTCCTCAAAAGAATAGCCTTCTTCCCACAGCGTCAGAATACGCCGATGACTTTCAGGAAAGGTATTTGCCTTGATATGGTAGGCTTCAATTCTCTGAAATCGCGTTTGCTGTTCGAAGTGAAGTCTGAAATGATCCTCTTCACTTTTTGCGATATGAGCAAAATGCCGACGCTGGCATGCGATCTTGCGGACTCGCGTAATGCAAGCGCGAGCGACGGATCGCCACAAAAAGCGTTCGAGCGTGCGCACGTTATGACATGAAAGTGCCTTGCAAAGAGCATCCTGCACAATGTCTTCTGCGTCTTTATCACCGTGTAAATGACGCTGAGCCTGACGAACCAATCGCGTGAAAAGAGAATCGAACTGTGCAGTGGTTAGACTATCTAGGGTATGAGCGTGCGGCATGAATCATCTCGGTGGGCTCTTCGGGCGCATGCATCGGCATTGCTAAATGACTTCCTCCCGAGCGCTGCGCGCCACCTGAAAAAGAATAAGCGTGGCTCTCATCGCCATATACTGGGCGACGGAAAAAGGATGCGTAACAGAGTGAGCCAACCCCATCTTGGGAGGCGCAAATTCCATTACTTCGAGTTGAGTCGCTCTCGATCGAGTGCCCAACTTCTGGAAGCTATATGACTCCAGTATTTCGCCATTCCGTTCAGTTCCGATGGTCGCAATTAAGCTCAATTCGTGCTTATGCAGCGGCAGACACAGTTCCGCGAACTGAGACATCACGGCTGAAGCGACGCACACGCTTCTTTTCCGGCTGGCTACTCGCCGGTCAACATCAGGGCTCTCGAACAACGCATTTGCGTAGATATATGAGCTTTTTCCGCACAAATCTTTGGACTTAATGTCAATGTCATCCACGAGCCCTTTTCGGAATCGTGAATAGTAGTCCTTCGTTACGGCAAAAGCCACGGAAACCCCCTGACGCTCCCATTCGCCATTCTTATTGTGACCCATTGCAAAAACCACCGAGTACTTGTTCGCTTCTCGTAGCCGCATTAGCATCGCGGCATACTCGCGCCAACTGCGTCTTATCAATTGTTCACCGGCAGCGATTGCCATATCGTCTGACAGGCTTGGATCAATTTCTCGGCCGGCGGCTTTAACGGCCATTTCGGCCGCATCCGAAACGCTATCTTCATCCTCGCATGGGCTGATTCCCGAGAAGTCAAACGTTCTTCCGTAGAAAAAAAACAGCTCAAGCCATCCCGCAAGCCAGCCATCAGGATACTTACCGAATGTCGGCTCCTTAACCGCGGGCTCTGAGATAGCGAGGACATCTATTTCCGGATGCCGAAAAACTTCACGCAAATATTCCGCGAAGGCCTGGATGAATATCGCTGGTACACTTTGCCCTTCCCGCATAGGATTCCAGTGGTCTCTGCGCAACTTCACAGGTGGCTTGCGATCTTCTGCTGCCCATTTCACGAATCGGGATGAACCGAAGTACTTTTGGTTCCAATCAAAAGACAGGCGAAACGCATCTGTTAATTTGAGGTAAGGCCGTGAGCTCATGATTCGTCTCCGAGAACCGTGATGTAAGCCAGTCTATCGCGGGGTTCGATTTGTCGCCACTCCCCGGCGCGATCACGTTCTGTGAATTATGTCCACATGGACAATCTGCGAAGAAGCGAACAGCTTATCCTTTCGCCGTAGCTTGATTATGATACGATGGCGAGCTACAATGTTGTCTAGTAGCCAACATCATATCTTAACGTCATGTTTCAAACGGAGAAGGCAATGCAAGAGTG
>DASRSQ010000644.1:0-2971 GCA_035656475.1 Gemmataceae bacterium
CGGCTGGGCACCACAAATATAGGTCATGGGCGAAGTGAGGCAGGTCGCGGCGGCCTGCGGTGACAGCCGCTGCAAGGGCCGGGTATACTGCGGCCCTACAGCGTCGGCCCGCGGGCCGACCTCAATCCTCAACCATCACACCTGCCAGCTTTCGCCATGCATAACGCCATTACTTTTATCCGTACGCACGTGTTGCCATCTCGAAAGAATTCGCCACTGAGGCTGCCGACTGGCGCGATGATCGCGATCGTGGGGCTCTTCGGCACGACGACGGCATCAATAACTCACGCGGCAGAATTCAAGGCACCCGTCGGCAAAGACGCCAAGAGCGACTGGCCGTGGTGGCGCGGCCCGGCAAGCAACGGTGTGGCCAGCGCCGATCAGCGACCACCGATGACGTGGAGCGAGACCGAGAACGTGTTGTGGAAAGCCAAGGTGCCGGGGCGCGGTCACGCTTCGCCCACGGTTTGCGGCGAGCGCGTGTTCCTGGCCACGGCTGACGAGACGCAGGAAGTGCAATCGGTCGTGTGCTACGACCGCCGCACGGGACGCGAGCTGTGGAAGGTCGACGTCCATTCGGGCCGGATGGATCATCACGGGCATAAGAAAAGCTCGCAAGCTTCGGCCACCATTGCCTGCGACGGCCAGCATGTGTTCGCCAACTTTCTGCACGACGGCGGCATCTACACCACGGCGCTCGACCTGTCGGGCAAGCAAGTGTGGCAAACCCGCGTGTCGAATTTCGTGACGCACCAGGGCTTTGGCTCTTCGCCAACGATCTACAAATCGCTGGTCCTGGTGGCGACTGACAACAAAGGGGGCGGTGTCGTGGCCGCGCTCGATCGAGAGACCGGCAAGGAAGTCTGGCGGCAAGAGCGGCCGAAGCAACCGAATTACACTTCGCCCGTTGTATTGAACGTGGCAGGGCGCGAGCAATTACTGCTGGCCGGTTGCGATCATATGTCGAGCTTCGACCCGGCGACCGGCAAGCCACTGTGGGAGGTCGAAGGCTCGACCACCGAATGCGTGGGCGCCATGGTCACCGACGGCGAGCTGGTCTTTGCCAGCGGCGGCTATCCCAAGAAGCTGACCGTGGCCGTGCGCGGCGACGGCTCGGACAAGATCGCTTGGGAAAACACCACGCAAACCTACGTCCCGTCGATGATCGTTCACGACGGGTATCTGTACACCGTTACCGACGCGGGCATTGTCTATTGCTGGAAATCCTCGACGGGCGAAGAGCAATGGAAGACGCGCATCGGCGGCACCTTCAATGCGTCACCCGTGCTGGTCGGAGACCTGCTGTTCGCCACCGATCAGGAAGGGAGGACGACGATCTTCAAGGCCAACCCGGCCGCTTATGAACCGATGGGACAGAACCAACTGGGCGAAGACGTGTACGCCACGCCGGTGTTTGTCGATGGGCAGATCTTCATGCGCGTGGCACACGGCAGCAACGAATCGCGTCAGGAGTGGCTGTATTGCATCGGGGCGAAGAAGCCGTAGGGGCCCTCGCTCCTATGTTCGCGTACGGGCAACAAAGAACGAGTGCCATGCTTTTTCGCCGGAGGCGAATAAGCATGCCCCCGGGAACGGGCCAGACATCGCGGCACCGCCGCGTTAGCTGCATCGCCACGCCGGATTCGGTCCGGCGCCTGTCTTTACTTCACATGCTTATTCGCCCGTGGCGAGAAAGCATGGCATACGCGTGATGCCGTTGAGACTATCCATCGCGCAACAGGAACACACGCGTCGTGTTATGTAGACTGCGGATGGCGACGCGCTTTCCAGGACTTCCGCGCCAGGGTGCGATTCCACACGGGTGGCTCGCCATTCGGTCGAGCTTGTGCTAGTTTCGGCAATCGGCATGCGGGGCTGCGAGGAACGGTGTGCCGGTCTTAGGAACAGACTGGCCTGGCGACGGCGTCGTTCGGACTTGTGGCGGGCCGGCTCTCTACAGCCGGCAAGTATTCCTCCTCAGTCGAAGCGCGAGGAACATCTCATGCGATCCCTGGTCATTCTTCGTGGGGCGTCCGTGGCGCTTGCGCTTGGTGCGATTACTCTCTGCGGTGCGCCGATATCCGCCCAGGTGACCTGGGACGCCGCAGGCGGCGCCGATAAGAGTTGGGGAAACGTCGCCAACTGGAGCGGCAATGCAGTTCCGGCACCCGGTGATCTTGTGATTTTCAATAACACGGGCGCGTCGAATTTGCCCGGCTCGCCCACCAGCGTGCTGGACATGGCGCGCACGATCGGCGGGTTATCGATCGCGAACTCCGGTGGCAAGTATCAAACCATCGATCTTGGAGGCAACACGCTGCAAGTCAACGGCAACGTCGACGTCAACACCAACGTGATCGACTCGACGCTGGCGACCATCAAAAATGGAACGTTGAATCTGGGAACGCCTACCGGATTAGTCGACCTCTCCGTGGGGCGCGTGACCATCGCGGGCGGTACCGACGCGCTGGCGACTCTCGATCTGACGGGTGCTACGGTCAATGGCAACATCGGCAATTTGATCGTGGGCGAAAAAATCTTGGGCGGGAATCATGCCGCGGTCGGTACGCTCTCGCTCGGTACCGGCGGATCGCTCGCTGTCGGTTCGCAAACGACATTGGGAAAGATCGTCATCGGGCACAACGCCAATGGCGGCGGCGCTGCGGGCACCGTCGATCTCAGTCAGCAGGCGACGTTTTCGGCAAACGTGTCGAGCCTGCTCTTGGGCACCGCGGAGGTCGGCACCGCCTCGGGCACTTTGTCATTGGCGGCGACCAACACGATCAATGCCGGCACCGTCCGCGTCGGTTATTCGACGAACGACGACAATGGCACGAGCACGCTTCACTTGGGCGCCTCGAACACGATCGTCGCCAACGAGCTGACGATCGGCGGCCAGAAAAGCACCGGCACCCTCGACATTCCCAAAGGGGGCACTTTCAATCTGGGCACAGTTGCCACGCCAACGAAT
>DASRSQ010000645.1:0-7214 GCA_035656475.1 Gemmataceae bacterium
CCGGTTCCACGAGCGTGATGCGTGTGCGTGTCACCGCCACGGGCGTGTAGAACGGCATGAACGCGCGCAGCATCGATGCGAAGAAGGCGCCGGGTCCGAGCGCGAGCAGGATCAACAGGCCAAGCGTCGGCAGGCCAAGGACACCGAGCAGCGTCCAGTTGCGGCGGCGCGGCAACATCTGCTCGGCATTCGCCTGTTCGAATTGCTCCGACGCGCGATGGCGCAGATGCTTCTGAAACGCAGGCGGCAATCCTTCGTCGTGCAGGTCGAGCCAGTTGATCAGGCCATTCTTGGCGCCGGGCACGCTCTGCTCGAGTTGCCGAGCGACGTAATACGGATTGACGGGCCGCAGCCCGCAACGCACCGTCATGGCGCCGATAATGCCAAATATCGCGAGAAAGCCGGCGAAGGCAATCCAGCGCGTGGCCTGGACGGCGGCGGCCGTGGAACTGCCGACGGCCCAGTCAAAGCAGCCGATGAACAGGGCATAGGTAAAAATCAGCAGCGCGAGAGCGAGTAAGTGGGTGAGGAGATCGACGCGCTTAATGCGGTCGCAAAGTTCGGTGAACTTGCGGTGTAGATGATCTTCGGATGTGGAGGCGGGCTTACGCGTCGCCAACTCGGTCGCCATGCCGATTGCTCCTCCAACTCTTCACCGCGTGAATTATACCATGCTTGCCGGCGAATGATAGATCGCATCGCGGCTCCTCTCTCTTCCTGAAGCGTCCAGAGTCCGAAATTTTAGCCCTCACCCCCGGCCCCTCTCCCAGAGGGAGAGGGGAGAGAATCGGCAAACGGCAGCATCGGCTGCACGTGGGTGCGCACCGGAATCGGCGCGAGAGAAATCGATGGGCCGGAACGGCCACGGGCGGTCGTGTGGATTTCGATATCTATGCCCGCACGCTCGATTACGTCCATCGCCGCGGTGGCGGCGAGCTCGGCGTGGTTGCAGTCGTCGCTGAGGTGCAATTGCACGAGATGGCGCAGGCGGCCCGGCGTCGAGCCGGCGACGATTTCTTCCAGAAGCGCGGCGGCCTGCTCATTGGAAAGATGGCCGCCCTTGCCCAGGACACGGCGAATCAACATCGGATGCCGGCCGCTGCGCAATTGCATCGGCACATCGTGATTGAATTCGAGGGCGAGCAGATCGACATCCGCGAAATGCCGGGCGAGGGACGGTTGCCAGCAACCGAGGTCGGACGCGTATGCGACGGACCATTCACGGCCGCGCGATGTGCCGTCGAAGCGAAAGCCGTGCGTCATCGGCTCGTCATGGTCCACGGCGATCGGAATGCACCGGCAGTGCGCGTGCAACTCGATCGGTTGCCCTGATTGGTAGCCCCGCATTAGCCCCGCCGCCGACAGGGCCGCGAACGATCGGCGGCCCTGGTCCATCGCGTGCATGTGCTCGGCATGGCAATAGATCGGCACGCCCAGCTTGGCGAACTGCGTCAGCGTTGCCGGCTTCCAGTGGTCGGTGTGCGTGTGCGTCAACACGACCGCGTCGATGCGATGCCAAGAAAGCCGGGCCTTGCGCAATCTCGGCAGCAAGAGCTTCGGGGGCAAACCGAAATCGATCAGGACGCCGAAGCCGTCCGCGTCGAGCAGGCACGCATTGCCCGCGCTGCCGCTGGCGAGAACATGGAAGTGCACGCGCATGATATCCTTCCTGGGAAAACGCTCCATCAACCGTAGTATAGGAAGGATGCGACCCCCGTTTAGCCCCGTCTCGCAGAGACGGGCGGACGGCATTCTCCAACTGCGACAGGATCCGATCCGCCCGCCTCTGCGAGGCGGGGCTAAACAACGATGCTCCTCCGCACCGAACAACTCACGAAGCACTACGGTTCCGTCGCCGCCCTCGATCGGCTCGACCTCGAAGTCGTGCCCGGCGAGATCGTCGGCATCCTCGGCCCCAACGGGTCCGGCAAATCGACCGCGATTCGCTGCATTCTCGGCTTCCTGCGGCCGACGTCTGGCCGTGCCGCGATTGCCGGACATGACTGCTGGGCCGATAGCGTCAACGCGCGTCGGCACGTCAGTTATCTGCCCGGCGAGTTGCGACTCTACGAGAACATGACCGGCGTGCAGCTCATCGAGTTCCTGTCGGACCTGCGCAAGCATGAACCGAGCGAACGCATGTGGGAGCTGGCACGCCTGTTCGATATCGACATTCGCCGACCGTTGTCGCAGATGTCGTCAGGCATGAAGCGAAAGATCGCACTGATGCAGGTGCTGTTGCCGGAGACGCCGCTGGTGATCCTGGACGAGCCGACGAACACGCTCGACCCGAATATGCGCGATCAGTTGCTGGCGCAGCTGGCGCAAGCAGGCAAGCGCGGACAGACGGTGATTTTCTCGTCGCACGTGCTATCGGAGGTCGAGCAAATCTGCGACCGCGTGGCGATCCTGCAGCGCGGCCGACTGGTCCACTGGCAGAACATGGCGTCGCTGCGCTCGATACGCAGGGTGCGCGTCCGCTTGAGCGAGCCGATGCAACCCGGGGAAACGCCGGCGGCGGTGGAGAATCTGCGCACCGAGGATCGGCAGCTCGATTTTCAGTTCACGGGAGCGCTGCCGGAGTTGTTGCGCTGGCTGGGTGAATTGCCGGTGGCGGATTTGCAGATCGAGCCGATGGGATTAGCGGAGATTTATCAGCGATTTCATCGCTTGGGCGAGTAAAGCCAACGAGCCGCGACCGTGAGGGAGCGTCCCTTACGTTTCGAGAAATAAGCCGAACGTCTCGCAAAACGCGACTTACAAAATGCTGTCTGAGCACGTGCGACACGGGGGCGCTCCCTGACGGTCGCGGCTCGTTGCGCGAGGTCATCCGCGCTCGCGCTTCAGCAGCTCGTTGAAAAGATGCCGCGTCTGTGCCGTGTGCCATTCGAGCAACTGCAGGAAGACTTGGCCCGCCGTGTGTTCTTCCGTCGCCTCGCAACCCAGGCGTTTCGCGAGCTTTTCGAGATCGTCGGTCGCTTCCGGCAATTCGTCCAGCGAGCGATTGTGGAAGATTCGCAGCCGGCTCTCGACGGTGCGCATGAAATCGTAACACGAGCGCAACGCTGCGTGCTCCTCGGCGTTAAGCAGCCCGGCTTCGTGCAGCACATCGAGGGTGCGCCAGGTGTTCGGCTCACGCAGTGCCGGCAAATCTCTCCCATGTTTGAGGCGGTACATCTGCGTGATGAACTCGATGTCGATGATGCCGCCGAAGCCACGTTTGAGATCGCGTTTGCTGCCGGAGGCCTCGACGCGGCCGCGCATGGTGACGATTTCGTCCGCAATCGCCGGCTTCCATTCCGGATCGTAGATGAGATGGCCAATGGTGCGCGTGACGTGCTCCGCGAAATCCGGATCGCCAAAAACGACGCGAGCGCGCGTCAGGGCCTGGCGTTCCCAGAGCTGGGCGCCGCCTTCATGGTAATAGCGCTCGAACTCGCTGAGCGGCAACACCAGGCTGCCCGACTTGCCGGTCGGCCGAAGTCGCATGTCGACTTGATACAGCCGGCCACGCGGTCCCATGTAGCTGGCGGCCTTGATGATCTGCTTGGCCAGCTCCGAAAAGAAATGGAAGTTGTCGGTCAGCTCGAACGTGTCCCAGCGCGTCGAGCCGGGCGGCGGCATTGTGCGGCCATCCCCTTCGTAGATCACGATCAGATCGAGATCGCTGTGATAGCTCATCTCGCGACCGCCAAGCTTGCCCAGGCCGAGAATGACATGACGAGCCTGCTGTCCCGAGCGCGGCCCGCCGCCGAGCACCGGAATGCCGAGTCGCTTCTGCAGCGGCGGATATTGCAACTCGCTGATCTTGACGAGAATCGCCTCGGCCACATCGCTGAGCGCCCGCGTCGTTTCAATGATCGAGTCCTTGCCGAGGATGTCGCGCACGCCGATGCGCAGCAGCTCTTTGTCCTGAAAGCTGTGCAGGATCGGGTCCGGATCATCCGCGTTGCGACACAGATCAATCAGCTCTTGCCGAATCTCCGCATAGTCGCGCGGCAGGTTCAGCACGAGGCTGTCGAGCAGTTCATCGATCATGCCCGGGTTGTTGATCAGGATCTCCGACAGGAACTGGCTCCAGGCGCAGAGATCGACGTAGAGCTTCAAGGTCGGAGTGTTAAAGCTGAACAACTCCCACAGCACCGCCTTGCCGCCGAGCGACGCCGACACCTTTTCGAGATTGACAAGGGCCATGTCTGGATCAGGCGTCTCGGCAATCGCACGCAAAAGCTGCGGGGCGATGTTCGCCAGGAACTGCCGGCAACGCCGCGATTCGAGGAACGGGATCGTCTCGGTTGCGAGCTGATTGAGGTTCTGATACGCCGCCAGCGCGTCGCGGAACGGGTATTTTCCCAGCACCGCCATGATCCGCTCCGGCTCCGGATTCGGTTCGAGCAGCAGGTCCGATTCCGGATTCGCGTCGCTCGAGGAGAACGACTGATGGAGCAGGTGATTCAGGATCGTGCGATTGAGCGCCGTCTTCTCGCGATAGTCGACGAGGAAGGCGTCGTACGCGTCAACGAGGTTTTCTCCCCTCTCCCCTTGGGGACCCGGGGTCGGCGGTGAGGGGGCGTCGCTAGCGGGGACGCTGTTTGCAGTCGTTGCGCATAACTCTGATTTCGACGACGGCGATGCCCCCTCACTCCCGGCACCGGGTCCCCGGTGGGGAGAGGGGAGAGAGCCGTCCTCGTCGTCGACGCGCGTTATCGACGAATGGAGCGACGCGTAGCCCATGCGCAGCGCGAGCTTGCGCAACTCTTCGGGCTTGTCTGGCAAGCGATGCGTTTGCAGGTCGAACATGAGCTGGAGGCGATGTTCGACTTTACGAAGAAATCGGTAGGTGTCGTCCAGGACGCGATATTCCGGATCGGTCAGCAGCCGGGCCTTTTCCAGCGAGCGGATCGCCTTCAGCGTGTTGCGCTGGCGGATGTCAGGCAGGTCGCCGCCATTCGAAAGTTGCAGAAACTGGATCGTGAATTCGACATCGCGGATGCCGCCGTGGCCGGTTTTGACCTCGGTCACGCTTTCGCCGAACTGCCCCGACTTGTGCTCGATTCGACGTTTGAGCGCCTTGATCTCGTTGATCTCCGCGACCGTCAGGTACTTGCGATAGACAAATGGTTCGATCGCCTTGATGAACTCCTCGCCCAGCTTCGCATCGCCGGCCACGGGGCGGACCTTGATCAGAGCCTGGCGCTCCCAGGTACGGCCGAGCGTGTCGTAGTAGGACAGGGTGCTGGCGAGCGAGCGGGCCAGCGGGCCGCGATGTCCCTCGGGACGCAGCCGGAGATCGACGCGATAGGCCTGACCTGCATCGGTGCTGGCGCTGAGCAGTCTGACGACTTCACTGCAGACGCGAGCGAAGTAATCGTCGTTGGACAGGACCGTCACTCCTTTGCCGCGGGATTGGCCTTCCTCGTCGTAGAGAAACATCAGATCGATGTCGCTGGAGTAGTTGAGTTCCTTGCCGCCGAGCTTGCCGAAGCCGAGGATCACGCAGCGCGATCGCTCGCCGGACATCGAATACGGCTCGCCGAAGCGTCTGCCGATGTTGCGCAGCGCGGTTTCCAGCGCGACCTCCAGCGACGTGTCGGCGACACGCGAGATATCGCGCGTGATCTCCTCGAGCGGCCGATCTCGGATGATGTCGTTGGTGCCGATGCGCAGCATCTGTCTCTGGCGGAACCGTCGAAACGCCCGCAGCACGTTCGAATCCTCGTACGCCGCCGACACCTCGCTGCGCAATTGTTCGAGCATCTCGGCCCGGCTCGGGCTGCTGCGCAGCGGGATCCGCAATTGTTCGAGGAAATCGGGATTCGTGATCAAGAGATCGCTGAAGAATTGACTGGAGCTGAAAAGCTGCAGGATTGTCTCGAGCGTGCGCGCCCGGCTCTCCATCAGCGTCGGCAACGGCTCGGCCCCGGCGTTGGTGAAATAGCGTTCGAGATTGTTGAGCGCCATGTCCGGGTCCGCGCAGCGGGGCAGCAGCCGGCCGAGCGGATGGCACAATTCGCCGAGCGCGTCAACGCCAAGCGTTTCGCCGAGGCGCACGAGGTTGTTTTGCCCGCGCTCGATATCGTGAATGTTCCAGTCGTAGAGAATCTTTTTCGCCTGCTCCAGCGAGCCCAGGCATCGGCGCAGTTCGTCAGTCTGCATGGTGCTACTTTCATTGGCCCAGCAGTCAGCGGGAGAGGGGCCAGCAAGCTGGGACGAACCGTGGTTGCGGTTATCTTATTCGGGTTGCTGCAAAAGTTGAAATGCCTAATCGGATGGGACGGTCTCTGCAGGTCAGGCTTTCCAGCCTGACAATCCACCCGGTTGGCTGTTTCGTCAGACTGGAAAGCCTGCCTATGAACGGGTCAGGCACTCAATAGCCGTACCGGGTCCCCCTTGCGCACGATGCCTTCGACGAGGACGGCGGCATAGATGCCGGTCATGCCCTGATGAGCCTGGGCGACTTGCCGTAGGACCTCCGGCTTTGATTCTCCGGTCTCGGGATGCATCGAGATCATGACGCAGCGAGGATCGCGCTCCAGGATCGACACCTTCACCCTCGATCCAAGAAGCAAGGACTTGCCGACGTAGCTGTCCTCCGTGAAGCCGGCAGCGCTGAGGTTCAGGTAGATGTTCTCGCGAAAGCTGCGCGGGTCCACCACCTGCCCAAGTTCGTTGCCGAGTTGCTGTACACTCTGCATGGACAGAAGTGAAATCGGCCGGCAGTCCGTGAGCGCGCGATCCGACCGAACGAGCGAAAGGCTCGGTGCGCCGCTGACGTTTTCGCCCAGGTCTCGCAATAGCCTCGCGTCATCGATGGCCAGGACCTCGCCGGTAGGCGTTTCCACATCCATCATCAGGTCCGGGGCGTCGGCGAACGCCGGCGTCACGCCCGGGGCAAGGCTCTCCGCTTCCGTCAGGTTGATCGGGCGCGCTGCCTTGTCGGGGAACCGAAAGCGCGGCTGGTATTGCAGCATGCGCCGCTGCTCGCGTGCGGTGAGATAAGGAAAGCCTTTCACGGCCGCCGAGCTGCGAATGGCGAAAAGGCGATCGCCGTAAATGCCGGCGAAGCCCACGAACGCCTCGTGCAACTCCTCGCCGCGCATGCTCTTCACCGGATAGCGCCACAGGCTATCGATGGTCCCAATCACGCTCATCGTTCAGTTCTCCATAAGGGGGGACAGCTAGAGAACCGCAAAGCGTTCCGAGCCGCGCCCGTC
>DASRSQ010000646.1:0-15156 GCA_035656475.1 Gemmataceae bacterium
GTATGGGCTTTGCCAAGGCGCCCGTCCCAAGGGATACAACTAGGTATTCCTCGCCCGGCCACAGTTGTGCCGCCTCCGCCAATGCCAAACAAGCCGGATTATTCGCGACAATGCCGCCATCAACTAGCGCTCTCTCACCCACTTGACATGGCGTAAAGTACGTTGGAGCTGCTGATGTTGCTCGACCAGCCACCCTCATCGGCATATCATGTACGTTATTTTCCTTGGCCCTTCGGCGGCTAATGTAATAAGGCGTTCGCTGACGAAGATCGTAGGTAGTGACAAGTACATCAACAATTGCGTCACTGATCTTTGTGTCACCAAAATATCGAGCCAGTACCTCAGTCAGCCTTTCCTCGCCGTACCTCGGTACACCACATAGAAGTTGTCTCAAGGTGCTTCTCGGCTTTCCAAAAATGCCTGCCCCCTCGCTCTTGTAAAAAGCCACTAGGTCGCTGGCGGGCTTTCCATTCGGAGGAACCGTGAGACCCATGCCAAGTATTCCGCCCGTACTCGTGCCGGCGATTAAGTCAAAGAGCTTGTGCAGTGGCATTTTTGACCATTCTTCCATTTTTTGGCAGACCACCGCCGGGATGAGGCCGCGGATCCCCCCTCCATCAATGCTCAAAATGCGCTTCATCGCTATCGCCTCCTCTCAAGACTATCTGCACCAATGCAATTACGTGCTGGTTTCGTCCGGCCTCTTGCGGCTCGCACGCGGCAGGTGGCCAGCGCCGGTATCAACGATTACCTTGCGAAAAGTGATAGAGACACGTCGCTTTCGGTGGAGACCGTCAGGCTCGATTGCTCTCTTCGGGATTTCATGCGCCCATTCATGTCTCGCCTCGCCAGTGAGAATGGTAACGCTTCGTCGCGGCAGCAACACGTGCTGACGTTTTTCGCGGTCGCGCGAGAAGTTCATCTCCCATGATTCGAGGAGGCTGATCATTGCGATTCCATCTTCAAAGCAAGGCTTACAATCAATGTGCTTACTGATGCCCTGTTTGCCCTTGTATTCGTTCACGATCACCTGATCAGGTACATGTGGTAGCAGTCCGTCTTCAGTCAATCGTTCAGCCAGATGAGCCGCCCAAGATGGTAAAGGCCCAAGCCGCATCTCAGTGTTAATCCGGCGGGCTTTGTAATCGTACCGCCACCCGTAGTGTTGAACACGCCGTTTCAGCTCTTCGAGCCATTCCGCGGCGTCGATCCGCGCTATCAGTTCTTCTTCTTCGGCGGGTGTGATGAAGTTCTCTACCTGTAAGAGACCGCTGATCGCGGGATGCATGGTCTGCCGATTCCTGTTATCCTTGTCGTGCACCGGTTCCCGTTTTACTGGAGGCGGCTGGATACTTAGAGCACCTTCAATCACCAAGCACCTCTGAAATGCTTTTCGATCAAATGCCTCAGTGATAATCGCCGCTTCAGGCAAATCGAATTCAACAGTACCTTTGACGACTAGTCCTTGCTTCTCTTTGGACAGCTCATCATTTGGCCCTGACAAAGAAAATGAAATGGAACTATTCGACACTTTCAGGCGCCGCGTGAAGCATTGCCAGCCAGATCGGCGCACGAGGTCTTCCGCCGTCTTTCTTACGGCCTGGTCGTCCAAATCCGCGATGTACCAAAGTGTCCGCGGATGCGGCGTCTTGCGAACAAGCTCAAACTCGCCGCACATGAGCACGATATCCTGCTGATCCCTTCGCCAGGATAACTCTGTAATGTCTGGGAATGGCCAAACCAGGCGATTTTGGTTGTCGCTGCTGACGTTCAGGGCCTGAGCCGCAAGCGTTCGCCGCTGAATCGCACCACCGCGAAAGCTTGTTGGAAGGCGTCGATACCCAAGCAAATACCCACATAAGGTCGCCGCTGTGAGCCACACGGAAGGCGGAATACCCGGCAGGTCCTGCAACCATTTCGCAAAGTTCTCTGGCTGAGGCCGGAGCAGTAACAGCTGTACCGCCTTCCCGACCGCACACTGCTTCCAATCGTCGAGACGCAATGATTCCTTACCACTTAAGGCCATAAGAGTCTGTTTACGCCACTTGTCAGCAGATGGGTCCGTAGATTTCGAAGTTCCAACAGCATACTCGTGAATTCGTTCTACCACGGCAGTGGCACCCGGCGCTCCTTCGTGGTGCACCTCTAGAAAGGCGCGGAGAGCCGCCTGCCAAAGTCTACAGTCAAGGGTATCGCAGGGAAGATCGGCATGGCCGGGCAGCCAAGGTGCAACCTCGTACCAGAAAGTAGTCGTTGCATCCGCTGCTGATTTCAAACGCGATTTGTCTGCAGACAGGCTCGCCACAAGAAGGTCGAACCATGGATCCACGCGCGGCACCGCCCACACTGCCATGGTCATTGCGCCGCGCACGAGCCCGTAATCCCTGGCGAAGCTTATGCCTGTTGCCTCGTCCTTGGGCATTTCGCTACCTCTGTGGTCGCGCACGCTAACCGTATCGATGTCGATCGTCGCATCGGGCATCGAGACATTGGAGACTTGCTTGATCAATCCAAGCAGCCGGGCTCGTTCTTCAGCGGAACGCACAATGATTCGAGTTACCGCAAAAAGAGGAATCGCTCCAAGCCAAAAGACGAAATCGGTTTCAGAAGGGATCGAATCAACTGTGGCTTCATGCCATACTCCATCCACCAGGACAGGGATATTACGCCTTGGAAGCAGATGCAAACTGAAACACAGGCTAACGGTGATCAAGTTGCTATGCTGCTCAGATGTTGCTTTCGATTCTTCTGCAAACGAAGTAAATGCCAAAAGTCGCCCGTGCTGATCTGGCAAAGGACTTAGCCACTCGTCTTGCAATGCATCGAGAAATTGGCGGTGATCAATTTGTAGCCCCACCCATCCCCGACTCGCGATTGCTGATTTCGTCGGCGCAAATGGCAGCAGAAGTTGTTCTGAGTTGTTCATACGCGTTCAAGAATTTTGGGACCAGGTAACTGACGTTCTGCTAAAGTCGATAACGGCGTTGGGCCATAGACCAAGATTAGATAATCGCGAGCACGCGCACAGATCATGTAGAGTACACGCCGCATCGTCTGCGTCCGCCAAGGAAGCATTTGATCAATCTCCAATACAAAGACGCTGTCAAACTCTTGGCCCTTAACCGACTCGCGATTTAAGATTGTAACTCCATCCTCGTTGACATTTATCGAATCCTCGATTCCAGATCCGTGACAATACCTGTCAATCCGTATACTTGGAAGTCGCACCTTGAGTAGCTTCTGTACCGTTGCACCGACTGCATTCGAGTGTACGATTACGCCGACCGAGCCGCCGCGATTCCTGAACCAAGTGGCGATCGTATCCGCGGTAGTGTCAATTCCTTTCGACCGAATTAATCGAGGCAACGTACCAATTGCGATTCTCCGGACGTCTGCAGCAGGAAGACGGCCACCAGCATGAAAGTGCTCAGCCACACGAGCAACCTCGGGAGCATTTCGATGATTTGACTTTAGCATCCGAGGCTTGGGCAGATTGGCAGCAGCCATGATTTGCTCAAGCGTACTGTGACGGTCGTCGAGAGCTTGGTCGTCATCAGCAAAGACCGTAAGGACAGATGCAGCATGGGAACTGGCGTATCGAAAGAACCCTTCAGCAAGATCCTGGCCCTCATCGATAATTAGATGTTCTTCCTTCGGGTGAGACGAAGAGTTAGCGGCGTCTAGCATTTCATCCCAAGTATAATCGAATGAACTCTGGCCCGAAGTTGGCGGTTTTCTTTGTCCAGTGCGACGAAGATAATCACGCCAAACGAACGAGTGCATCGTGCGCGCAGCGTTGGTGCCGTTGCTCAAAAGACTGACTAACCGCCGAAGCATTCGGTTGAAGGTAATGATCGTGGCCTGCGTGCCGCTCTCTGCCAGCATCTCTGCACGCCTCACAGCGAGCACAGTTTTTCCCGAGCCTGGTGGCCCTGCCACGAACAAGGCTTGATCAAGAGGATGTTCGAGGACATCCAGCTGTTGAGAGTCACCTTGCAACTCATCCCATGTCGGCAACTTCATACGAGCTCCAGAGTATCCTGGGCCTTCCGAGAGAAGAGCGCATATCGCAATCGACGCGGGCTTCGGTCGGTTTCAATCTGGCCGTTCTCATATTTGATCATCGTGAGGCCCATCAATTCCAGCGCTCTACGGAATGCTGGAAAATGTACGTTTCTATCGTCATACACAGAATTCGTATAGAGAAGCGTTAATGGCCCACGGCCAATTCGTTTCAGAATCGCGTCCAACTCGGCCGCCAAAAGCATCGGATCAATAGTCGGGCTTGCAAGCAGATAGGAAACGATAACAATCACTGGTCGCCAGTGCGGCGGCTCTGACCATTCAACCTCCGCTAGACTAGGGGACCAGATTCGGTTGATTTCAATTCCTCGACGCTTGATTGTCGCGACCGCAAGTCTCTCTCCGAGACGGCGCATCGCCGACGCGCGATCCATTCCGATATAGGTAAAGCCGTTGGGAGGCTCAAGAGCCGACGCAATAGCAAGGCCGCCAGTAAAGGGGCCGCAGCCTAGGTCAATGACAATGGGCTTCTCGATATTGCAGCCAGACAAGTGCTGGTCAAATGCCTCAACGAGCTCCTTGACATGTCCCAGCTGATTCCAGTAGGCGTAAAGAAGGGCAAGATCATCGGGCGACAAACCGCCCAGCGGCGATTCGAAATCTGCCTGGCCACCACCCAGAACCTGAAAGATATCATCCTTTGAAACGCCAAGCGGCGTAGAACCTGTTCGCGGGTCACTCTGCGCAACGCTCACGACCTCGCAACGTCGTAGATCGTCGAGCCAAGGTGGAAGTGCCACATCAATTCTCGCGTCAGTCCATCGTGCATCCGACAACCAAACTATTCTATTGCGGGACGCCATGAAGAAGAGACCCGCAACCTGGATTTGACTAGGGCCGGCCAGAATGTGCGTAGGTAATTGTGCAGCCACTCATTGAGCTAGTGCCGTTTGACCTTGGCAACTTTCCCGTCGGAAGTCATTGATACCAGCTGACTTCGGTTCGCAGGACCGAAACACCGAAACGGGCACCTTGTGGTAAGGGATCAATAGGTCACCAAGAGCATGAGTTTTATCGTGTTTCCTCGTTCGCAGAATAGGTTTGGGTTCTGGTCAGGATGACAACAAACGGGGGCGTAGCCATAACTGCTTGGTGCTAACCCCTCAAGGACGGGAAAGTTGTCAGCTGAAAACGGCACTAGCGCTCACGCTCCACCGCTTCCGCGATAAGAGCAAGTACCTGCGCCGAAAGAAACACGAATGACGGATCGGATGAGCGCCGCGAGCGGCCGGCTGTGTAATTCGCATGCACAGGCGGCGGCGCGTTAAGCAATCTGTGCAGGGAAATTGCGATGGGCCGGAATCGTAAGAACGTGGAAGCCGTGACCGATTTCGCCGAAAACCGACACTTTATTTCGCCCGGACTGGCATACCCCTGCCGCCGGAAGCGTGCGAGGCGGTACGCAGCCACTTGCTGCCGAACGATGGCACGAAGCGAAGAGCATCACGCTGGAGCATGCCCATCAGATGCTCATGACGAAATCAACCTTTCTTCGACGTAACCGCAGCGAAGCTTCCCGCCAAGCGTGGACGCAGAGAACTGGAATCGTTTGGTGTCATTGAAATCGGCGAACCCAATACAAACACCGACTCCGACGAACCGGAAAAACCTGACAAGCAATGGATAGGTGCAAGGCCCGTGGGCGAACAGAGCCAAGGGGCAAAAGTGAACCTCCCAAGACTTCGAGGTAGGCGTCTGCGTTCGACGACGCCCGTGCTCAATTCGCCAGGGCATCCACCAGTTCTTTGAGCTTTTCATACCCGCCCGTGCGCGTCGCGAGCGCTTTCACGTCATTGATGAGCGAAAGCGGATCCCCGGCCACGAACCCATTGTCGATTATGGTCCCACCGCCAAGCGCCGTCTTCGCTGCCTTGGCGACGCGCTTTTTCTTGGCCTTCTTGCCGGCCGCCTTCCCTTTGATGAAGTAGACCAGGTTCGCAGTAATCTTATGCCCATCCTTGGCAAGTGCTTCCACGACTTCCTTCGGCTTCATTTTGGGGTTCGATTTGAGCAGGTCACGCACCAGCTGAGACTTGTTCACCTTCCTCGCCGCCATGTCTAGCACCTTTCTTTGTCTCGACCCAAGGCAATGCTTGTTTTTGCTTATCGTATGACAACAACGTCTCCACGTCCGAGATCACTAGCCTTTTTGTTCTGGTTCGCGTTACCAGTTCGCGGTGTGTTGATTTATTTGCAGTAGCTTGCTTCTGGTTGTTGAACCCACCGATGCTGTTCCTTCCCGTTCATCCACCCGCGCCACGTGGCCTACCTACGGGCACTTATGAAGCCGCCCGCGGGCCGGTAAAGCTGCCAAGGCCGCTTTCCTAAAGGAAGCCTTCGGCCTTTCGCTTGACCGGACGCAAAACACTCCCGCATAGGCCGGCTTCTTTTTCGTGCCGTAAGGCCCCGATGAGCGGGGCTGGAAACTCAAAGGAAGGAGACAGACCAATGTCAGGCAATTCAAACACCGAATCCAAGGCCCCGGGCAAATCACCGACCCACATCGCCTACCAGGTACGCGACCGCGAGGGACAAAAGAGCTTTTGGACCCGGATCGGCGTCGCTTGGACGCACAACGATGGCAAAGGCTTCAACATTCAATTGGAAGTCGTGCCCCTTGATGGACGCATCAGCCTACGCGTCGCATCGGAAAAGAAGGAATAACCAAATCAACCAGGCGGGGCATATAGCCCCGCCACCATCGAAAGGACCAAGACTATGAACTACCTCGATCATGCATCACACAGCGCCGTCATGGACATTATTGCCCGGCTAGACGGTCTTCCACCCGGCTTAGACCCGGATTTCGACAATGGCGCCGAGGAACTGGAACGCCAGTTCGCCGAGTTGCGCCTTACCTTAACCCACGACTGACCAGGAGGTATCCATGTCCAAAGACGAAATCGATATTCGCAAGGTGCTCGAAGAGCGCAAGCAAATCACCATTGTTTGGAGCATCGAGGATGTACAAGCGGTACGCTCCGACCTGACCGATGAGCAAGCGTGGGACGTCCTCTCTGAAGTGCGCCGCAAGCACGACGCCGAACGGGGAATTTGCTGGCAAACGCTCAGCGTAATGGCCGGCATTCTATTCCCGTCAGCAAAGTGAAGCAACCAAGCAAGGAGACGACAGATGAATAGCGAACCCACCAACGCCAACCGAGCCGACTGGGCCAAAGAGGCCTTGGCCGTATTCACGGCGCGAACCTTCAGCGGCGACCAGCCTGATCTAATGTGCCGCCACGACCTCGATTCCGCCATCAAGGACCTAATTTGCGACTTGCTGCATTATGCTCGCCAGCACGCGCTGGACGTCAGTGCAATCGTGCAGCAGGCATTCCGAAACTTTGCTGTCGAGCTTGTCGACGAGGAGATGAACCCATGACCCAACGTGTGCCCGTGAATCCATTCTATGCCCGCCGGACCGGTGGCGGGCAACGGGTCTCGCCACCATTGGAGGCGCGTGACCGACCTTTATACGCAAGGCTGCCGCGTGCCCCGGTGAATGCCAGTCCCGTTCCGCACCTGACCAGCCTATACCATTTCCATCGCGCCGGCGAATATGGCGATCGTGGGTATCCCGGCAATTGCGGTGGCAATCTCATCCGCGATTTGCTCCTGTTCTTCAAGCCGGGGCTCGTGCTCGACCCCATGAGCGGGAGCGGCACCTGCCAGGACGTCTGCGACGACCTGGGCGTGGCCTGCATTTCCTGGGACATTCATGTAGGAGTAGATGCCTGCGACTCGGAAGGATTCGGAAATGATGCCTTCGATTTCATCTGGGCACACCCTCCCTACTGGCGTCAGAAGCTCTATGCCGCCGACCCCCGCGACCTGTCCCGGACTTGCACCCTCGACGAGTTCCTGCAGCGCTATCGGCAATTCGTCCGCAATTGCGCCCGAGCCCTGAAACCTGGCGGCAAACTTGCCATTCTGATGGGGGATTATTGCGACCGGGATTTTGGCTTTTTGCCACTTACCTGGCACACGAAAAGACTGGCCTTCGAGGCGAGTCTGACACAGACGTGCACTGACATTATCCGCTTTAGCCATGGTGCCAGCAGTAGCAAGAAAACCTACCGATCCAGCTTTATCCCCGGCCTACACGACGTATGTATGATTTTTGAACGGCGGCCATAACCAGTGGTCCTGGCCCGTGCAAGGAGTCGTCTCTGGACGATGCCTTGCCGGGCCGACCGTGCGCAGATTAACGGGATTCCGCTTCTTCATTATGCAGCTCAATCCGGACTTGTGTCACGACTCCATTAACTTCAGTCGTTCCTTGTCACCTGACTTCGTACCGCTGTAGCTTCCTTTATTGGTTAACACGCCGCATGCCTCGCCATGTGGGCGATCATGTGCTCGCACGAACTTTGCTGTCGCTCGGTCGCGCTTATGCGACGTCACCGCACATCCACTCCGCTGCGCGAGTATCATCGAATATCGCCCTCCCGCCAACATCACTTCCGCCGAGGCCGCCGAATGCCCAAAAGAGGCCACATTGCATTTTTGCACGGGCGCTTCAGAATCATTTGTGTACAGGCGTCTTCCCTATGCTCTGCATAGGCGGAGTTGCACGGTGCAAGTAGCACTTCACAATGGCCAACGACGTTCGAAATCCAAGATTCAACGCGAAAAAAGATGGCGAGACTTGTCCGCACATGCAACGAAATTTTTTTGCGGACAGTCACGAACAGAGATGACTGAAGGCGGAAAAACTTCTGCACCTCACATCGTCAATCGCTCGGAAACCCGCAGAAATCCTTGTTGCGCAGGCATTCGAAAAAGCGTTAAATGGTTAATGAGGGCATCGGATGCCCGCAATATTTCACGGAGGACACCATGTCACGCAAACGCAAATCTGAAACCAATTCAATCGATGTCACAACCGATGCCACCGAGCAATCATCGGAGAAAATCCCCACCGCAACGGTGGCGCCGCCTGCCGATGCACCTGCACTCAATCAGGCCAATGCAGGCCATGCAGATCGTGTCGGCCAAAGGAAGTATGATCCCGCCCCCGACCCGTTCGGAATCGCCACAGATAGCGTTGCTCGGGTTCGCTTGTTTGAGAGCACCGAAGATCGCCAAGTCGCCTTAAAGTTTGGCGATGGAAGCACCGAGCAGAAGCCGAGTCAGGCGGTCATCGACAAGGTAAAAGCGGCGGGTTTCCGCTGGAACCCTCAGCATCGCATCTGGACGTTTCCGGTGAGGCAAGACTCCGCTCGTACTACTCGAATTGACGCGGAAAAGCTTTTTCAGGAAGTCCGCCAAATGATCCGGCGCGAGAAAGGGCTCGAAAACGGCCAGGGAGTGCCTTTGTAGCAGCAGGGGGTCTGTATGACCATCAATATCCATCGCCTCGGGGAACTAAGCTCCCAGGCCCAAAGAATGGCCAAGGACAGCCCAAACGAGCGCCTGGCCATAACGCTTCAATGTGTCGCCATCGGCTCAATGATCGTTATGGCCACGACCTCAGCTGCACATCTCATCAGGGACCTGTTCCGTCATTCCGACCATCGCGGAAGGGAGTAACAATGCTCCCTCGAATCAAAGGTCAGGCCCATTTCATTGCACGACATGGCCTGGCCGAAAATGGGCCGGTGAGAGCCGCAGGAATCACCTCCACCGGCCATGATTGGAAGGCAGTGCGCAGCCATGGCACGGAAGCCTCCTGATTGGCGTCAGCTCTCGCTCTTCACATCCGACCCAGGCAAGACGCCCGAGCCTCAGGCAAACGATAACCCTATTGAACCGAAAGGAGACCACCATGCTCTACAAGACCATAGTTCTGGAATTGATCCAACAGCGGCCGGCAATGTACGAACGCCTGCGCCGACAGCGCCAGCTTCTGAACACCATGAACCGCTACTCGAAGGAGCTGAAGGCGAGCCATCTGGAGTGGAAGGAACACCTGGCACAGGCGAGACCGGGCAGCGATCCGATTCAGATCGAAAGCGAAGCGATGGAGATCGCCTTGGCGAAAATACTGGATCATTTGCCGAGCGAGTCGCCGCCGAACGGCGAAGACCCGGCATGTCTGGACGCAGCGATCGCGTTCATCCACCAACCCACGCCACACGCCTGAAGAAATTCGGCCGCCAACAGCTTCTGGATTTCGACGCCCCCTTGTCAACTGAGCCTTCGACCCCGATCGAAGCGGTCGCGGCACTTTCGGAGACCGCATCCAAGCCGTCACAATCACGGATTCCAAATCCCGAACTACCCATCGCTAAAGGCGAAAAAGGCAAGGCACGCGACATCATTGCGGCCATCCGCACTTTGAAGACTATCGAGCAGCAAGGCCGCAAGCCGACACAAGAGGAAGGAGCGATCCTCTCCCGTTTCTGGGGATTCGGGCCGGTCGCACTCTCGCTGTTTCCCGATCCGGTGACCGGCAATTACAAGGACGCTTCCTGGAAGGAACTCGGCGAAAAATTGAAGTCCCTGTTGACCGTCGAAGAATACGCCTCGGCCAAACGCACGACGTTTAACGCGTTCTATACCTCACCCGTCGTCATTGACGCCATCCACGAGGCGATTGCGAGATTGGGCATTCCGGGCGATGCCACCGTGCTCGAACCCGGTTGCGGCACCGGCAACTTCATGGCAAGGGCACCCGATGAGATGCGCTTTATCGGGGTCGAACTCGACAGCATCACCGGCCGCATCGCTCGCGCAATCCATCCCGGCCAAGACATCCGCATCGAGAGCTTCGCAGACACCGGGTTGCCGGCAGACCGCATCGACGCCGCCATCGGCAACGTGCCGTTTGCCGACCTGAAGCTCGACTTTCACGGGCAAAAACTGTCCCTGCACGATTATTTCTTCGCCAAGTCCATCGACGCTTTGAAGCCGGGCGGGATACTCGCCATGATCACGTCGCATTTCACGCTCGACAAGCAGAACGAAGCCGTTCGCGAATTGCTCGGCGACAAGGCCGATTTTGTCGGGGCGATCCGTCTACCCTCCGACGCATTCAAACGCGAGGGCACATCCGTCGTCACCGATATCGTGTTCCTGCGCAAACGCGCGCCCGGCGAGCGCGCCAGCCACCAGGAAGCCGAATGGCAACGCTCGCGCCCGTTCGAGATCGAGGGGCAGGAAGTGTCAATCAACCGTTACTTTGTCCGCCACCCGGAAATGGTCTTGGGCAATTGGTCCCGCAAGGACACGCTCTACGGTGAAGGGTACAGCGTCAAAAGCAACGGCGATCTGGCCGAGCAACTGAAAGATGCCATTGCTCAGCTGCCGGTATTCCCGCCGATCCAGGCAACACCTGCCGAGAAACTGAGCGACCGCCCACCATCATTTACGCCGCCGCCGCTCGAACGACATGTCGGGGAAGGCAGTTTCTTCGTCACCGAGGATCGGGCCATCTGCCAGTTGCAAAACGGCGAGGCTGTCCCCGTCGTCTATGGCGGCACCGCACTTCGCGCCGACGGGACTATGACTGGCAAGCGCCTGGCCGCACTTATCGACGTTCGCGACCGCGCTCGTCGCGTGCTGCAATCGCAGAACGAGGGTTGGCCCGAGGCCGACCGCAACGCGGCACGACGCGATCTCAACTGGGCCTATGATCGTTTTAGCCTGACCTATGGGCCGATCAACAAGACCACATTCAGCGAAACCACCGACGGCAACGTTATCCGCCGCATGCCCAATCTTGTCAAATTCCGCGAGGACCCCGACGCTATGCTCGTCATGTCGCTGGAGGAATATGACGAGGAATCGGGCAAAGCGACCAAGGCCGCCATCTTGAGGCAAGACGTGGTAGGCCGCAAGCCGCCGATCACGCATGTGGCGAGCGCGGAAGAAGGCCTGCTAGTTTCTCTCAACGAACGTGGCGCCGTGGACCTGCCGTTTATTTGCCAGCTTTACGGCAAGGAACGCAAGGAAGTCATCTCCGACCTGGGCAGCCTGATATTTCCAGATCCGGAATCGCGAACATGGCAAACCGCCGATGTGTACCTTTCCGGCAACGTCCGCCACAAGCTCGCTTTCGCTGAAGCAGCCGGCCCCCTTTACACTCGCAACGTCACCGCACTGCGAGCCGTACAGCCCGAGGATGTGCTGCCCGGCGATATCGATGCAGGATTGGGCGCGCCGTGGATTCCGGAGGCCGATATTCAGGCATTCACCGCCCAACTCTTTAAGGTCGATCCGAACAGCGTTCCGCTCGCCCATCTGAAAAAAGATGCAGTCTGGAGTCTCGAAGCCGGCTTCGACGCCAAGCAATCGGTCGCCGCCACCTCCGAGTTCGGCACCGCCAGGGCCAACGGCACTTGGCTGCTGGAACTCGCCCTTAACATGAAGTCGCCCACCATTTACGACATAGTGATGAACGGTGACCGCGAGGAACGTGTGGTCAACCAGGAAGCCACGATGGCCGCCCGTGAGAAACAGAAGCTTATCAAGGAACGTTTCCGTTCCTGGATATTCACCGATTCTGAACGCACCGAGCGATTGGTACGGCTCTACAACGACACCTACAACAATTTGCGCCCTCGCCTTTTCGACGGGTCGCACCTCGATTTCCCGGGCATGAACCAAGCCATGTCTCTTCGCCCGCACCAGATGGACGCGGTGTGGCGAATCATGAGTAGCGGAAATACCTTGCTCGCCCACGCAGTGGGCGCCGGCAAGACATTCGAAATGGCGGCCGCCGGCATGAAGCTGAAGCAGGCCGGGCTTATCAAAAAACCGATGTTTGTCGTGCCCAATCACCTCTTGGAGCAGTTTTCCCGCGAGTTCATGCAGCTATATCCCAATGCCCGCTTGCTCGTCGCCGCCAAGGAGGATCTCACTCGTGATCGCCGCAAATTCCTTACTGCCAAAATCGCGAGCGGCGACTGGGACGGCATCATTGTGACACACTCCTCATTCGAGCGCATCGGAATGAGTAGTGACTATCAGAAGCAGTTCCTGCTTGAGCAGATCGGTGAATACGACCAGCTCCTCCGTGAACACGCCGGCACCAAGGGGGCCAACCGTAATCTCATCAAGGCCATCGAGAAGCAAAAGGCGGCGCGCGCCGAGCGTCTCAAGGATCTGCTGGCGAAAGACAAGAAAGACGACGGACTTGTCTTCGACGAGCTTGGAGTGGACCACGTTTTCATCGACGAGGCCCATTACTTCAAGAACCTCGAAACTCCGACCAAGATGGAACGCGTCGCTGGCATCCAAACAGGCGGCAGCGAACGTGCCTTCGATATTTACATGAAGGCACGCTACCTCAATGAACGCCACGCCGGGCACGGCGTCACCTTTGCCACGGGGACGCCGATCTCCAACACGATGATCGAGATGTACACTATGCAACGCTTCCTCGACCCGGCGGGCCTACGTAGCCGCGGCCTGGAGCATTTCGACGCATGGGCGGCCACGTTCGGCGAAGTCATCGACACAATGGAGATTTCGCCGGATGGAGCCGGACTACGGCCCCGCAGCCGGTTTGCTCGGTTCACCAACCTGCCCGAGCTTCAGCAGATGTTCCGCGCTTTCGCTGACGTGCAGACTGCCGAAATGCTCGACCTGCCACGGCCGCGCCTTGCGGGTGGCAAGCCGACCGTGGTCGCCTGTCCCATGTCCGATCAACAACGCACCATTCAACAGGAATTAGTCGAGCGTTATGAACGACTTCGGTCGCAAAAGGTCGATCCGCGCGTTGATAACGCGCTCAACATCACTACCGACGGCCGCAAGCTGGCGACCGACGCCAGAATGCTTTCACCGACGGCGCCGGATTTTCCCGAGTCGAAGGTCAACCGGCTGGTGGAGAACGTCCTATCTATCTGGAAGGAATCCATGCCGAGACGCGGCACGCAAATGATCTTCGCCGATATGGGCGTTAACCCGACGCCTTGGGGATATTCACCCTACGATGACATCATCAAGAAGTTGGTAGCCCACGGCATCCCGCGTGAGCAGGTCGCCGCCATCGGCGACGCCGAATCCGACGCCAAGAAACAGGTGCTTTTCGACAAGGTGCGGCAAGGATCGGTTCGTGTGCTGATTGGCAGCACGCAGAAAATGGGCACCGGCACCAACGTCCAAAAACGCCTCGTCGCGCTGCATCACCTCGACGCGCCCTGGAAGCCAGCAGAAGTCGAGCAGCGCGACGGCCGCATTCTTCGTCAAGGCAACCAGAACGAGGAAGTAAGTATTTATCGCTATGTCACCGAAGGCAGCTTCGACGCCTACATGTGGCAAGCTCTAGAAACCAAGGCCCGGTTCATTAACCAGGTCATCACAGGCGACAATCCTACCCGCCGCGCCGAGGACATCGGCGGCCAGGAACTTTCCTATGCCGAGGTCAAAGCCATCGCCTCCGGTAACCCCGCCGTCTTGACACTCGCCGAGGCCGACGCCGAATTGCAACGCCTTGGCCTGCTCAAGAAAAACCATCTCGACGAGCAATATATCGCTCGACAGAGTGTCAAGGTTTTGCCCACCACTATCGCCAGCCTGTCCAGACGACTGGCCCATCTCACCGCAGACCAGGCGACGGTAAATGCGCACGTCGGCACTCCGCTCATCATCGGCGGGCGCCGCACCATTCGCGAGGAAATCGCTGCCGCACTCGCCGCTCAACTGGATGCCCTGCCCACAAATCCGCGCGAAAAAGTCAAGGTGCCCATCGGCGTATATCGCGGTTTGCGTTTCGGCATGGTGCTGCATCCGCAATGGTCACCGGAAGTCTATCTTGAAGGGACCACGACCAAGCTCGACACGCTCTCGCGAGATCATCGCGGCCCACGCGCCGTCTTGAATGCTCTCGATCGGATAGCCGATATTTATGCCGCCGACATCGCCCGCACCAAGCAAGACCTTTCCATCGCCGAATCGCAGTTGCGTGATTATCAGGCTCGCCTCGGCAAGCCGTTCCTTCACGATGACTACCTGTCTCAAATCACTACGCTTCGGGACAAGCTCAAGGAAAAGTTGTCGAATTCTGCACGTGGCGCCCACCAAGAAGGTCCGAGCGCGCGCCTAGTGGCCGAGCAGATCAAGGCACTAAAAGCCGCCAACACCGTTGACACGGAGCCGCAACGTGCCCCCCGCAAACAAACT
>DASRSQ010000647.1:0-2788 GCA_035656475.1 Gemmataceae bacterium
GCGACATCGATCTTCGCCTGATCGTCGGCCTTGAAAGTGACATCGACCGTCGCCTGGTTCGGCTGGATTGTGTTCGGCGTCACGCTGACATGAGCGGGCAAGCCCTTGATCTCGAGTGCGATCGGCTCCTTCGCCCAGGCAATGCGATCGACTTTCAGTTTGAGCTTGGCGGTCCCGTTGCGCGGCAACGAGATCGCATCGCCGACGTTGCCCTGACGCGGCTCACCGACGAGCGTCAGACCGAAATCGGACTCCCTGCGTGGCGGCACGATGCGCAGACGATAGGCGAAATCGGAGCCGCCGCGTGTGCGATAGCGATCGTGGAGCTGGACGCGATAAACGCCGTCGGCGGGCATCTGAAATCGCAGCACCGGATCGGTCGCGGCCGCTTCGGCCTTGGCGAGCGTCTTGCCGGCGTCGTCGGTGACCGCCAGCACGCCATCGAGCCGGGAGCCGAGCCTGGCCGCGCGGAGTTCCAATTCCCAGGTTTCTCCCTTCTTGCCCGCGATTTTCCATTCGTCGACCTGGCCTGCCCTGGCGATGTTGCCATTGAGTATTGCCGGCAGGGAGATTTCCTTGCCGAGGTCCGTAGCAGCGAAAAATTCGGGATGATCGTCGACGTCAAGCAACAGCGTGCCGCCTTTGACGGGCAACGCGTAGGTGGCCGGCGCATCCTTGGGAATCGTGACGCGCTGGGTCGCCGGGACGTTGAGGCCGCTGAGTTGCAGGTCGAGCGTGCTGCCGCGTCGGCCGCCGAGCGGAAAGAATCGCGTCACGGTCGGCTGGTCGCTCAATGTCAGGCGATAGACGTAGGCCTGGCCGCCTTGCATGTTGGCGTCGTGGATGCGGATGAAATATTCGCCGTCGGCCGGCGCGGTGAAGAGGATGGCCGGATCGCCGCCGGTCGGCGCCGATGCCTCCGTGAGACGCCGGCCATTGCCATCGCGCACCTCGAGGCGCGCATCGAGCGGCGAGCCGAGGCGTGTCGCATTCACTTCGCAGCGAATCGTCTGCCCCTTGGCCGCGCGGAACGTGTAGACATCGATGTCCTCGCGCGGAAAGATTCGGCCATTGATCGTCACCGGCAACTTCACGCTCACCGGCACCGGATCGCCATCGATTTCCTCCTCGACGACCTCCGGCAAATCGCCGACGATAAACTTCATCGACCCGGTCGCCCCCTGCGAGGTCCACAGCCGCCAGTAACGTACGCCGAGCGGCGCGTCAGCCGCGATGGCGATCGCGCCAGCCATGTCCTTGGGATAATCCTCTTGCCTCTGCGAATCAGGCAATGGCAATATTGGCCCCTCGAACCACGTTGTCTTGGTGCGCGTCAGATGGTTCGACCCGCTGACGCCGGGCCCAAGCATTTCGAAGCCGCACTTATCGTGCAGGAACAGGCCGCCGACGCGGACGTTGACCTTGGCGCCTCGCTGGCCGCCGGCGGGAAAGATGTACGACGCCACCGGCGGATTGGCGACGGCGAGGGAGGGAGCGAGCAAGAACAAGAGCAGTGAGTATCGGCGCATGTGCACACTCATAGGGATGATGTAGCAATTCACTTCTTGCGGCCTTTTCTTACGTCGAGTGGGAATGAGCTGTTCCGGGGTCTTCCCCTGTAGCGGCAGTAAATGCTGCGTGCATCTCCTCGGCCAACTCCACTAGCGGCCGCCAGTGCTCAGGCCAATCGGACCACCACTGGAAACACCACTGCGACGACAAATCCCCGACCACAGTCAACTCGTACAGTGTGCCGTCTGCTCCCTCGGTGCCACTCAAATCGGGACGGAGGGGCAGGGTGAGGGCGGTGACCCGCTCGAAGTAGTCGATCAGTACAGATGATGGAATCGACACAATATCGTGGCCCACCACCATCAAGGTTGGCTCTGATTGAGAAACGTTAGGCCGGACAAGTTGCCACTCCTGCCCTTGGCGAACGTCCCACACCGACGCTGTTTCAAAGGATGGGGCGATAATGAGGAGCAGCCGTCGAAGTCCTATGCCGCGAGCGTGCGGCTCGCTATGTGCCGGACGTGGTTTGGTGAGAACCGCGTCCCATGCAGCCTCATCTGTCTGGCGGAGCATCAACTCTCGGGCTCGACGATTCCCCATGCTTGGGACCTCCAGATGGGTCCGTAATCAGCACACTGTGCAATAGGCGGGACAATGCATCATTTCAGCCCGTTTTCTTGGCACGGTAGGACTCGCGGATCTTGGCCCAGCGTTCGCGGACTTTTTCGTCTTCTTGGGCGAGTTGCTCTGACCAGCCCGCTGCCTGCGCGAGGCGCAACAGCGAGTTGAACTTTTCCATTTCACATCGATCGGCGTGTTACGTAGCTCTTCATCGGTACGAGCGTTCGCGAGTTGCCATCGCCTCTTGAACTTTTGCCCATCGGATTTCGTCATGCGTGAATTCGATTTCTTTTCGGGCATTGCTTACTTACACCAACCCCCGAATCACCCGCCCGCCGTTGCAAATCGGCACCGGACGCCCTTCTGGCGTCGTGAAGTCCTCGCTGGCGTCGATGCCAAGCAGGTGGTAGATGGTCGCCGACAGATCCTCGGGGCCGTGCGGGTCGCGCGCCGGACGCTCCGCACGCGCGTCGGAGGCGCCGATGACGCGGCCGCCGTGGATGCCGCCGCCGCCCACGAGCACGGTGAACGCGGGCCCCCAGTGGTCGCGGCCCGCATTGTTGTTGATGCGCGGTGTTCGGCCGAACTCGCCGGTGATGACGACCATCGTGCTCGCCAGTCGGCCACGGTCGGCGAGGTCGCGGAACAGCGTCGA
>DASRSQ010000648.1:0-4266 GCA_035656475.1 Gemmataceae bacterium
TGTTACCCGGAAGCGCACGGCGAAACGCGCCCGCCGATTCAGGTCATCGCCACGACGCACTCGCCTTACCTGCTCGATCTCTACCGCGAGCATCCCGAGGAAGTTGTCCTCGCGCAGAAGGAAGGTCTGGAGGTGCAGTTCAAGCAACTGTCGAAGATCGACCACTTCGACGAGATCCTCGGTGATTCGCCCCTCAGCGAGGTCTGGTATAGCGGCGTTCTGGGTGGCGTGTCGGTGAAGCCATGAAGATCGGCTTCTTCAGCGAGTCGCCTGCTGATCAAGCAGCCCTGGCGGTGTTCACCGAAGGCATACTCGGCGAGGCGCCCGAACCCATTGGCCTGGATCTCGAAGGCCACAATGTTTCGGGGGTGCTGTCGGCCCTGGATGCGGTCATTCCGGCAGTTCACTATTCGGGCGCGATGGTCTGGTAGTTGTCGTCGATCTCAATGACACCGAGCTGCACGGTTCAGATCACGAGACGCCAGGTGGCGCATCCGATCGCTGTCGGCTCTGCACTATTCGCAAGAAGATCGACCGCGCACGAAGCAAGCTGAAGCCAATTGGCGGACGGTTGCTCAAGGTCGCGGCCGGCCTGGCCGTTCCCGCCATCGAAGCCTGGTACCTTGTCGGTGTGAATTACCAGGTTGGCGAGGCCGCTTCCGGCCAGCTGCTATCTGTTCCTCAACCTCCATCCTTTCGAGGTGACCGCCGAAGGCCCGGCCAGCGACCTCATGGCATCGCTCGGCGACCATGCCTTGAGCGACCAGTCCTCGGCATCAAGGTCGCCTACGACGACTTCGGCGCCACCAACCGAAGTAGCCGGAGAACGTGGCCGTCGCCATCACGAACAGGGTTAGGCTGGATGATTCGGGGACGGCAGAGGGAGCGTCTGCTATCGTGTAGACCTCAATCGCTCCAAATCCGATGTCAAGACCCTGGTAGGTATAGGTATGCCCGAGGATGTTAGTTGAATTGTAACCGCTTCCGTAACTGTACTGGAAAGCGTAACCAGAGGCTAAATCGAACGAAACGTAGAGATCATGGCCACCACCAAAAGTGGGACCATAGCTGGAATAGTTGTATGTTTGATACTGTCCCTGGTAACCACCGATAGCCTGACGTTCAATAGTCGTGGTAGTCAGGTTGAAAAGGAAAGCGGTCCGGTCTGCGTCTGAGGAAGTGATATTATAGCCCCCAGAGGAGCTCCAACTCTGGGGGTCGTATCCTCCGATGATTTGGTTGGCGTAGCCATTGACGGGTAAGACTTCAATGAGTGTAAAGGTACGCCCTTTCCCGTCTACCGCAGCATGAAAATCAGCCGAAGTCTGCCCATCTCCAGCCGTCTTCGTGAAAATGTTGGTCAAGGTCAGGGGACCTTCACCGAGCCACGTTTCAAGTTGTGTCTGCTCCGCCGTGGTAAGCAATCCCGCTCTCGCCTGGCCTACACCTCCGAGCAGCAAAGCCAGGGTCGCCAGTATCAGAATTGCACGGTTCATCGTCCATTTCCCTTCGTTAGCAGAAAAGAAAAGTAGACGCGCATTTGGCTCAATAGTTCCATTAATATTCCGTTAGATCCACTCATTCGTGGAGGTGCGAGAAATTCTGGAGTTGCGACGAGCAGATTGGCAGCGGAGGTTTGCGGTTAGCAGATCAGCTTGCATTCCGCGGTTCGGGCCATACCGTTTTCGATGGCGACGTAGTGCGAAACAGGCTCGGGACGACCGAAATAATAGCCCTGCCCCCAGTCGCAGCCAAAGCTACGGCACAGGCGCACCTCCTCGCTCGATTCAAGCCCCTCGGCGATGGTCTGCACGTCCAGTTCCTGGCACGTCTTGACCAGCGATTGCACCAGGTGGCGGCGGGAAGACGAATGCTGGATGTGCCGGATCAGCGACATGTCGAATTTGACGAAGTCGGGGCGGTATTCCGCGTGGATTACAGGCTGCGCTGCAAACAAGCGGCCGTTTACTCGTCCGCGGTTGAAGGTGCAGGCATACGGTACCGATCGACCCTCCCTAGAGCATGAAACGGAGCAGGCAGTAAGCCACGCTCGCCGCTTGCTAACGGACATCAATAGAATCGCGGACGCATTTCCGATGGGCTTCGGCTTGATGGCACAAGAAATCCGCTCCTGGAAGACATCACCTCAGCTAACTTGATAGACACCTCGCCAAAAACACGACGGCGGCGAGAGCCTTGCGACTCTCACCGCCGTGCGTGACAACACCTTCCCAGGGAGTTGATTTCACTGACCACTGACCACTACTTCTGCAGCTTCGGGAAGATGAAGGTGAAGGTCTTCATCTCGGTCGCGGAGTAGTGATGGTCGCCGCGTTGGTCGACTTCGGGGACGATCCACAGGTCCTGGTCGCGGTAGTCGAGCCAGCTCTGGCCCTGGGCGACGGCCCACACGCGAACCCGGCTGGCCGACACCTTGTTGCTGTTGTGCTCGACGCTGATTTCCTGGCCGGGGCGGAGTTCGTAGACCAGGGCGCTTTGCGAGGCGGCCGGGTCGGCGGGCAGCCAGCTCCACTTTTTATCCTCCTGGCCGCGGTACTGCACGAAGACCTTCATCGGCACGTCGGCATCGTTCTTGACCTTCAGAAAGCGGCGATTGAAGGTTTCTTCGCGTTCGGCGACATCTCCCGTGAAGCTGGTGTCATCGGTAGCGACCGCCGTGGCGCCGTCGGTGGCGATCACGGTCTGGGTGGGCGTGGAGGCCATGGCGATGCCGGGGGCGCCGTTATCCGCGACGATCACGCCGCCGTCGGAGCTGAAGCCGCCGCCGGAGCTGAACCCGCCGCCGCCGAACCCGCCGCCGCCGAAGCGTCCGCCGCCAAAGACGGGGCTGAAGGTGATATTCTTGTTGGTGATGTTGGTGACGGTGTTGTTGTTGCCATTGATGATGGTGCCGTTGTTGTTGCCGCCGACGGCGACGGCTCCGCCGCCATTGCCATTGTTCTTGTTGCCGATGCCATTGCCATTGTTGTTGCCGCCATTCCCGCCGACCGCGGTGACATTGCCGCCGCTCTTGCCACCCTTGTTGCCACCGATGGCGACGGCTCCGCCACCATTGCCATTGCCCGTGTTGCCAATGCCATTGCCGTTGTTATTGCCGCCGTTGCCGCCGACCGCGGTGACATTGCCGCTGGTCCCCTTACCGGTGCCCTTGCCACCGATGGCGACGGCTCCGCCACCATTGCCGTTGCCCGAGTTGCCGATGCCATTGCCGTTGTTGTTGCCGCCATTTCCCCCGACCGCGGTGGTGTTGCCAGTGTTGATGATGGGCTTGATCGTGTTGTTGAGGGCCGGGCTAACGTGATGGTTGGCGTGATTCCCCCTGGGCCCAGCCGAGGCCTCGAGAGTGAACATGCCGATGCCGGCAACCAAGGTAGCGACACTGACGAAGAAGCGTTTCATGGCAAGTCTCCTGTGCGTTGCTGCGAGTTGTGGGTTGTTGCGTTCGACGGGATGAAGCAAAGCACCAGACATGCCGGAAGTGCAAATCGGAGCCTCGAATAATGACGTATCTAATTATCATGTATATTCTTACGTATATTCACAACGCAAGGACGTGCAGGAATAACCAGGTAGGAAACAGGTGAAAGTGTAATCAAAAAAGCATCTTGAAATCGATTTGATAACAGACAACCCATCAAGCAGCGGGATGCGGAAACGGCCCGGCGTCCAGTTTCAGCTTGTAGACGATGTTCCCCAAATCATCCTCATCGCGCAGCATCACCAGCAGCACATCCCTGTCAAGTTTCTCTGCTGCAATCAGGTCGACCAGCTCACGACGATTGCGGCGATACACGAAGTTCTCCCAGCGAATGCAACAAACGCGACCGAGATACAGCAACGCCGGCGGCAGGACGATGTAGAACCACCAGGAATTGAGCGCCGACGAGACCGTTTCGCCGAGGACGCCGTCCCACCAGCCGATCGACAGGCCGAAGAGGATGATGCCGGTCAGCACCAGAGCCGCGAAGTACGGAGACAGCCCCGTCTCCATCTGGGCTTCGATGCTGAGCATCCGCCCGAACAGCTTGGCATGCTTGCGTTCGAATTGCGAGCGGTACGATTCAGCGACGTGCACCTCCCCCTCGGAGAATGCAATCGTGACCTCATCGCCATCGCGCAGCAGTTCACGAAAGTTCTCGGCCCGACGTTGAATGCGCTCGATGCGTTCGTCCAGGGCTTCTTCCGGCTCGTCGGCCATGCTTCACCAAAATCTCTCGAAAAGATTCTGCCCGCTGCTGCATCCTT
>DASRSQ010000649.1:0-7697 GCA_035656475.1 Gemmataceae bacterium
GCCCGATGGCGGCAAGCCGTTCCGATTGTAACGCTTGTTCCTGGGCATGCTTGAGCGAAGTGATATCCTGGCCAATCGCCAGGATGGCCGGTTCATCTTCATAGTCGGCCAGCTGAGCGTTCCAGACCACCCAGCGCCGACTGCCGTCCTTGCACTGGATTGGCGTCTCAACGCCACGCAGTGGATTCTCCGCGATGTGATTCAGGTCCGTGGCCAGACTTTCGGCGCGGGCCTCGTCCGGCACAAACATCTTGATGAAGTCTTGCCCCTTGGCCTCCGCCGACGCGTAACCGGTCATTTTTTCCATGAACGGGCTGAGGTACAGGAGGCATCGATTGAGGCCGAGAATAGCGATCATGGTCGGAGCGGCCTCGACGAGCGTGCGGAAGGCGGCGTCGGTTCGCTCCTTGGCGCGGGCAAGCTGCTGTCGTTCGGCGATACGGGCCAGACTGGCGCGTAACGCGTCGGCATTGAGCGGCTTGAGGATGTAGTCGGCCGCCCCATATTGCAACGCCAGGATTGCTCCGTTCAAGCCGGCCACGCCGGTCGACACGATGACCGCGGCCTTGGGCGCCAACTCGCGCAGCTTCGGCAGCAATGTCTCCGCACTGCCGTCTGGCAGCTTGTAATCGAGGATGATCGTGCCGATGTCGCCCCAGTTGTTGCGTTTCAGCGTCTCCGCGACGCTCCCCGTGGTCTCCACGGTGTGACCATCGAGCTCGAGGATATCGCGCAAGTTGGCGCGCGTGTCGCGATCGTCTTCGACTACGAGCACATTCAAAGGTGGCGTCGAATTCACTTGGTTCAGCCCTGACACAATTTCTGAAGCGTGGCGAGCAAGCCCGGCACGTCGAATGGCTTGTAGCAGATCGCGTCGGCTCCCTCGTCCATCACCTTCTTTACGAGTTGATCGGTCTCCGAACGAAATCCGGTGATGACCACGGTACGCGCCTGCGGGTTGGCATGGCGCACGATGCTGAACACACTGGCGCCGTCCCCCTTCGGCAGCTTCATGTCGATGAGGACGACGCGAAAGTTCTGATGGCTCACCTTTTCCGCGGCATCCGTTTCATCATACGCCAGGCAGACGCGGTAACCACGATCGCGCAGCAGGTCCCACAGGCTCGCGCACAAATCGTGATCGTCATCGACGACCATGACGAGCGGCTGTCCGAGCGCCTTGTCGACGAAGCCGAGCAGCTTGGGAAAGTCGACTGGCTTGGGCAGAACCTGCCAGGCGCCGGCGGCCAGCGCCTCGGCCTTGGTTTCTTCCCCCGCGTACGCGGTGACCACGATGGCGACCGTGCCGGCGCGGACCTTCTTGATCTCGCGATACAGCGTTAGCCCATCCATGCCGGGCATCTTCAGGTCGAGCAACGCGACGTCGTACGCCTTTTGCCGTACCATTTGCAGCGCGCTCGGGCCGTCATGGGCGACGTCCACGGCATAACCGAGATCGGTAAGAATGTCCGACAAGTTGCGACAGGTGTCGACCTCGTCATCGACGACAAGAATGGTAGGCGATTGAGTAGTCATGATACACAGGGCTCAAGGGGTTCCGGCAAGCCGTGACGCGGGAGCGTAAGGAATGGGAGGCGCCTTAACCCGGCTGCTCATGCAGCACGGCTTGCCAAATCAGTAAGTTAGGTTTCTTCGCTCGCCTCCTCGATAACATCCTCGGCAACGTAGATTGGCACTTTCGCCGTCACCGCCACCGCGATGGCGTCGGATGGCCGGCAGTCGACTTCGATGATTTCGCCGTCGCGCTTGACGCGCAGCTTGGCGAAATAGGTGTGCTCGCGCAGCTCGTTGATGTAGATGTCCTGCAGGTCGCCGCCGAGGAAGTCGATGAGGTTACAGATGAGATCGTGCGTCATCGGCCGCGGCCACTGCCGGCCCTTGACGCGGTTGTCGATGGAAAGCACCTCGTAGGTGCCGATGACGATGGGAAAGGCGCGTTCCCCTTCGACCTCGCGCAGGAGGATGATGTGCTGATCGTGCACCTCGTTGATGATGATTCGCTTCAGTTCCATGTGCACAGGCACGGCAGCCTCGCTTTCGACCCGTTTGCGCCGAATTTGCGGGATTTACCGGCGAGAATTCAGGGCAAATCGCCCGCGCCGGCTCAACTCCCGTGACGCCCGTTCGACGATGTTATCTACACCCTCCGATTTCATTGTAGCGAGGGTCGCGCCCCCCGGGAATTGCTTCGCCTATCCCGCGGATTTCGGCATTCTTGTAATTATTTGAGGTATAGTTGAAACGTGGGATTCCCTTTGCTTGGCGAAGGGTCCTTGGTATGATGAGACCAGCCTGTCCGTGGCCAACACCCGCGAGGCTGCATCCATCTTCCCCGCATTACGACGGAAATCCTGAGGTGGCCTCATGCCGCTCGCACTGAATATCGGCAAATGCACGCTGCTTGGCAACTACCGCGAAAACAACGAAGACTCCATCGAGGTCAAGCAGTTCCCCGACATGACCCTCTGCATCGTCGCCGATGGCATGGGCGGCCAGGCCGCTGGCGAAATCGCCAGCAAGCGCGCCATCGAGGTCGTGCCTCGCGAGCTTCGCAGGAACCTCGCCAATGCGGAGAACGAAGAGCAAACCAAGCAGACCGTGCGCAAGGCCGTCGTCCAGGCCAACGAAGAAATCATCACGATGGGTTCGCTCGATCGCGATCTCAAGAGCATGGGAACCACGATCGTGCTTGCCCTGTGGCGCAAGGGACGGGAACTCTACGTATCCAACCTCGGCGATTCCCGCGCTTATCTGATCCGCGGCGACAAGATCGAACAGCTGACCATCGACCACTCGCTCGCCTGGGCCCTCGTCGAGAACAAGACGATCAGCCCCGAAGAAGCGAAAGAACACCGCTTCAAGAACGTCCTCTGGAAATATCTCGGCAGCAAGGAAATCGGCGACGGCCCCGAGGTGAAGCCGATCGTCCTGCAAAACGGCGACCGCTTCCTGCTGTGCAGCGACGGCCTGACCGGCCCGGTGCCCGACGAGAAGCTCTTGCAGTTCATCAACGAGCATCCCAACGTTCAGGAATGCGCCGACGGCCTGGGCCAGCTCGCGCTCGACATGGGTTCGCGCGATAATGTGTCGTGCATCGTCATCGAAGTCGTGGAAACCTAAACGCAACTCCAAGCCAGATGACGGACCGTGGAAATCGCGGCTCGCGTGTCACAGATTCGTCACTCCCTCCAAAGCGAGTCCGGACACGGCTTGTCGCGAGCGATGTGGTTGACCACAGAGCCACAGGCCCGTTGATCGTGGACAATTCTATCTCGCCCGATAGCCTGTGGGCAGCACCGCGCGATAACAATTCTGGAAAAGATCGGCGACGACGACGCCCGTCGCTCCTGGAGTCGCTCGTCGAGCCCGCGGATCGCTATTGCATTGAACCTTTGGAATGAAATTCGTGCTGAAAGTCCTATTTCTCCACGGGTGGCAGTCAGTCCCGGGCGGCGTCAAGCCGACCTATTTGAGGGACCATGGTCACGAGGTCAGCAACCCGAAATTGCCGGATGAGGACTTTGCGGAGGCCGTCCGGATTGCGCAGGCGGAATTCGATCGGCACCGGCCGGAAGTGGTCGTTGGCTCGTCGCGCGGCGGCGCCGTGGCGATGAACATTCGCAGCGGCAACGCGAGGCTGGTGCTACTGTGTCCGGCCTGGAAGAAGTGGGGCACGGCCAGGACGATCAAGCCGGACACCGTGATCCTTCACAGTCGAGCCGACGACGTGGTGCCCTTTGCCGACAGCGAGGAACTGGCGCGGATCAGCGGCGCGACTTTGATCGAGGTCGGCATGGACCATCGGCTCGCCGACCCAAAATCGCTGGCGGCGATGCAGGCCTGCGTTCAGGCGGATTTGCCTATCAACGAATGAGGGGCGGAATCAATGCGGAGACTTGCAGCCGAGGTATTGGTCTTTGCGGGGACCGGAGCCATCATTTTCAACGAGAGTGGGCGCGTTACAGGAGAATGCAATGAGCCGTTCGATCGCCACTGCCCTGATGTTTCAGGAAGCGAACGCCGAGGAAGCAATGACCTTTTACGTGTCGCTGTTCAAGGGCTCACAAGTGGTGCTGGTGGAGCGCTACGGCCCCGAGGGGCCCGGCAAGGATGGCTCGATCAAGCGAGCGACGTTCAAGCTGGCCGGACACGACCTGGTATGCATGGACAGTCCGATCAAGCATCATTTCACGTTCACGCCGTCTGTCTCCCTCTTTGTGGAGTGCGAGAGTGAGGCGGAACTCGACGAAGCGTACGCCAAGCTCTCGGCAGGAGGCATGGTATTGATGCCTCTCAACAACTACGGATTCAGCAAAAAATTCGGCTGGATTAACGACCGCTTCGGCGTGTCGTGGCAACTCAATCTGGCTTGATCCAACCACTGGATTTCTCGCTGCAGCGGTGGCATTCATCGGTTATCATGGCGAGGAAGGTGCCAAGGAATTCTCCCGGAGCCCCTCCGATGATCCTCTTCGCCGGAATGCCATCGCTTCAGCTCACCGATGTCGCGAAGTTGCGACTGGAGAACATCTCGTTCTTTCTGGCGGGCTTCCTGCTCAGTGCGTTCCTGATTAAGCTGCTATGGAACTATCTCGCCACCGACTGGAAGTTCTTGCCGCGGCTGACGTATGGCAAGGCGCTCGGCCTGGTGGCACTGTGGGGCCTGCTGTTCGTCCTGGTGCTGACGATGATCTCCGGCGCGCGCGAGCTGATGACGCCCGGCGCCTGGGAGAAGAAGGGTGCGACGTACAAGCTCGCCGCCGACGCGAAATCGAAGGCGCAGGAGCGACGCGAACAACTCGAGCGATTGAAAGCGGCCCTGTGGCAATACGCGAACTCGCACGAGGGACGCCTTCCGCCGACGCAAGCGGAGCCGAGCATTTCCGCGGAGCTATGGATGGTTCCGGATCCGTCGGGCATGACGTATCTCTATGTCGCAGGTCGCAATCAATCGGCGGAGCCAGCAGCGCCGCTGGCCTTCGAGCCCGACCTCTTCGGCGGCGAACGCCTGGTCCTGTGCGTCGACGGCGTCATCCGCACGATGACGTCCGATGGCATCGCCCAGGCGCTCGCGGCGGAGAAACGATAATGCGCCGCATCGCGGGGTGGGGCATCGCCCTGGTGATTGCGTTGGTCGTGATCGATCTGCTGAGTCTTTGGCCGCTGTGTTTTGGCTGGTATCGGGTAATCGCGCGTGTTGGGCCCGAAATCGAAATAAGTTACGCCGGCGTGGCAACCGCGGTCGTGTGCATCGGTGCGGTCGTGATCGTGTTGCACTGGCTGGCACGCTGGCTGTACGGCGGTCTGCGGCTTGCACCCACGCGTGCCGATTGGCCGGAGACGTGGCGCTGGAAATGGACGCTGTGCCTGGTCGCGGCCGTCATGCTGATGTTTGTCGCGGGACTGGCAGGCGTCGGCGTCTTCCGCACAACGAGTTGGTTTCTTGAGATGCCACGCATCGCCCGGTGGTGAGCCATGTCGAAGTCGTTGCTCTGGACGCTGGGCATCGTCGGCGCCGCCGCGCTATGCGTCTGCACGTGCGGCACCTCGTGGGTCATTGAGGTGCCGGCGTACCTGCTGATCGGCTGGGGCTTGCACCTCTACCGCCTGAGCGGCGAGGTGGCGATCGACTGGCCCGCCGTCGGCACCGGCATCGTCGCCTCGATCTTGCTGACGATCGGGCTGCACCTGTTGGGCCGTTGGCTGTACCAATCGATGCGGCCGGGCCAACTCTGGTCATGGCGCTGGTCGCTCTGCTTGACATCCATTTTGTTCCTGAGCTTCGTCGCCGGCATCGCGGCGATTGGTTTGTCCCATCAGGCAATCTGGTTTGCCAATACGAAGGAACCGATTGTCGCCAGGTTGTACGCATCGCCGCGTACGATCTCGATCAACTACCTCAAGCAGATCGGCCTCGCAACGCACGGTTATCACGACGCGCACAAGCAGCTTCCGGCAGGCGCTACCTTCGACGACCAGGGCCGCGCCCTGCATGGCTGGGAGACGATGCTGTTGCCGTACCTGGAGCAAGGGCCGCTGTTTCGGAAAATCGATTTGGCGAAGCCGTGGGACGCGATGGAGAATGCGCCTGCCATGAGAGAGGAGTTGTCCGCGTTCATGTCGCCGCTCGTTGAGGATGGGCCCCAGACAGTGTCCGGCTACGGCGTCTGCCATTATGCAACCAACGTGCACGTGATGGGAACGAAATCGATGACGCTGAGGGGGATCACCGACGGCGCTTCGAACACGATGCTGGCAGGAGACGTGGCGTCCAATTTCAAGCCCTGGGGCATGCCCGCAAACTGGCGCGACCCCGCGCTAGGCCTGCTCACCTCTCCACATAGCTTCGGCGGTCCGCATCCGAAGACCAGCTTGATTCTTCTGTGCGACGGCACCGTCCGCACGGTGAAACACGATATCAGCATCGACGTAATGAAGGCGCTCGCCACGCCGAACGGCGGCGAAAAGCTTGATTTCGGCGATTTGAAGTGATCGGCCGACAAAAAAGCAAACATAAATCAGGCCCACACGTTGGACTTGTGCGATTGACCTTTGTTTGATTTTTGGGCTTTGTCTTTTGGGATTTATCTTTTGGCCGTCGCTCCGCGCGGCACGCGTCGCTCGAGCTCGGCGAGGTGCGATTGCAGCGCTCCCTCGGGCGATGCGAACGCGGTGGCCAGGCGAGGACGTAGCGGGCCGGGGTTCGGATTGGTGCGCAGGTCCTGCAGGTAGCTGAGCAGCGCCTGCTTCGCCTGCGGCGATGTGCGCAACATCAGGTGCACCCACGCCCACGATTCGCGGTACTCGGCCGGCGTCATCTGGTTGACAAGCTCCAGCCGCTCGAGGCGCTCGAGATCGAGACGGACGGCTGGCTTGCGCAGCTGATCGAGATGGGCCGCGTTGAAGCCGTTCTGAACGGTGGGAATCTCGAAGTACTCGGCAAGCCCTTCGTCGAGCCAGATGGGGACGTTCTTGAGTGTGCTATGCAGGATGGCATGCGTGAGCTCGTGGCGCAGGTCTTGATGGATACGGTCGCCAAGGTAGGTATAAACCATTAGCTCCTCGACGCCCCCCATTCGCCGTGCCTGGGCGACGAAGAACGCCCGGCGATCGGGGAGCTCCGGATGCTTGGCGTGCATGAATTTCTCGTAGCGAGCCTTGTCCTCGAACAGGTAGACCGAGATCAAGGTGTCCGACGGCGGCAGACGCAGATCGCGATAGACCTGCTCGCGCAGATTGCTCAGGTCCTTGAAGATCGGCAGGTTCGCATTGATCGGCACGTCGTGGAAGAAGATGAACTGAGAAACGCGGATGTTGTATTTGCCCGGAGCGCCGGGGAGCGGCTCCTTCTCGACCTTTTCGTTCTTGGCGCCGCCGAAGTGTGGAAAGAGCTCGCAGCCGGCCAGGAGCGAAGCGCAGCAAACGATCAACCAGGAATAGCGGGACAGCGTTCGCATCTGCTCCTCGGTCACCAACCACGCGCAGCCTAGCCCAGACTGCGCGCGGCCGCATGTTAGGCGGATGGTGGGGAAGTTACAAGGGGAATCGACCTGACAGGGCGTGAATCTTGTGAAAAAGTAGGGGACCGCGTCGCGTCGGTGCTCGCGCATTATACCATGCCGACGTAGCTTCGCCAGATTCCGCGAATGCTGATTGTCGCGTCCGGGAATCGCCCA
>DASRSQ010000650.1:0-11965 GCA_035656475.1 Gemmataceae bacterium
AGGCCACCGAGATTTCGGTGGCCCTGTTTGCCAGTTCATTTCTTTTCGATCTTCTCTACGAACTTCTTCGGTGGATCGATCCGTGTGGCTTCATTCGGTCGAGCTTCTACCTTGAACACCTTCTTCGATGGCCCAGCGTGATTCATGATCTTCACACGAAATGCGTCACCCTTCTTCCCGGTCAATTCGCCCTCGATATCCTTCAAGCCACTCTTGCCGACGACCACGTTATCCTGATCGAACAAGTAGTAGAGGACATGCGGCGCACCGATTTCACTGAACGCGGCCCGCATCTGCTTCAGATCATCCACGTCCTTCGAAAACTCCAGCAACAGGGTACACGTGCCACTATTCGCCTTGCCGGGGTCAATCGACTTCAGCTTGATTCCCCATGTCTTATCGAGGTACTCCATGTGATACGCAACTTCGCCCGCAATGAGTGGTCCCGATTTCGGTTGCTCTTGCGCATTGACCGCGAACGCCACGAATAAAAACGGAAGGCTGAAGACGGCTCGTTTCATGGTCGATCCTCTGGGGAGAAAAATGCGAAAAGTGCGATATCTCCCATCGACTCGCTTCATCGTGGTTAAGCCCATTTCCCACGACGCGATCCGATGGGAGAACGCCAAATTACGGTCAGCTTCGTCCGATGTCAAGCACCCTGCGCCGATCACATTTCCTTCTCAAGCTGCTCGCTGATTTTGACTGCTTTCTGGTAGAGCGCTCTCACTTTCTTCTTGGTCTCGCGTATCGGCTGTAGCTCCCCGTCGAATCGCTGGCTATTCAACTGCAACTGCTCGTTTAGATCCTTAGCCAATTCAAGCCTCTTTTCGGGAGTTGCATTCTTGGCGTCCTTTGTGAATTTCGTCCGTAGCTCCTTGGCAGTCTCGTGAAACCTGTCGCTGGCCTTCAGGAACGCTACGCCGGTCCCGCCTTCAGCGTCTACGATCTCGCGTATCGTCGCAATCAGTTCATCGTCGAGCTTGGTCCGTGGCGAAGGACGTTTTAGCAAGGTATGCAGAAAGCTGACGAGCAGAGTTGAATGGAGGCCCTTGATCGAGAATTCTTGGTTCATCGCGAAGAAGGCGTCACGATACTTCTCGTCCGTCGCATGGATCGTATTTGCCAGATCATTCGCCGCTTGCAACTGTTCCACATGCTTTCGGTACAGATCAAGCGCCGTGGCATGACGCTCCTTCTCGGATTTCTCATGTCGCTTCTGCTGCTCCTTGAGTTCATTGTTCTGCTCTTCGAGCTTCTTGCTGAACGCTGCGACTTCGTTGATACGATGCTCAAGATTCTTCTTCGTAAGTTGGGCATTCTCCTCGTGAATGCCCATCACGTTCCACGCTACGATTAGGGCCACGCCGGTGAGAAGGATGGTGATCGTCGTTGTGATTGCCTTGGAGTAGACATCCAGAGTTAGCCATGCGAAGCAACGCGGAATCCATCCGAACCAACGCGGTAGCCAGCGAAGCCAGTGTGGCCAAGACCAATTCGATACGGAAGGTCGGCTACGAGGCAGGAAAATAGGCTTCCGGGTGACGGGCTTTTTGCTCATGGCGATTCCTCTTGTTCGTCACAATTCTATTCGGTCGGCTGGCCCGCCTGATTTTCGGATCGCCCGATCTTAAGAAACTCTTCAAATCGCATTCCCTAAGATCGGCCCGTTTTCAAAAATAGTCTGTAAATAGTGTGTAACTTAAGATGTGTCAAAAGCAGAAGGGACTTGCGAGCTAGCCGCAAGTCCCTTGTATTTATGGCTTTCCGAAGCTGGGGTACTAGGATTCGAACCTAGACAAACTGATCCAGAGTCAGTTGTGCTACCGTTACACTATACCCCAAAACACTGGCATTTCAGGCAACTCACTCTTTTGTCGTGATCTCCAAGTGATCGTGTTTGCGAAACATCCCGTGCTTCCAAATTTCTGGAGAATCGCTTACCTGATTGTGTATTGATCGATACTCTTGCTGGCGTGGTTCGTCTCATCTTACCGGCAGGGACGCCCGAAAACAAGGCGTGGCATGAATGCCAAAAACCCAGGTGGCCTGTCCAAGGCTCCCTGGGTTTGACGGTTTCGTACCCTGCTCGGTTAGGCGCCGAAGAGGGCGTCGATCGGGCGGCCGTTCATGCCGGCGATGCGGAACGGGCGGCCGATCGGGTCGCGGACCTGGTTGTCCGGGTCGATGCCGAGGCCGCGGTAGATGCTGGCGAAGACGTTGCCGATGTTGACGCGGTCGCGGGCCACGTCCATGCCGTCGGCGTCGGTGGCGCCGTAGGCCTGGCCGCCGCGGATGGCGCCGCCGCCCACCACGACCGACCAGCAACGCGACCAGTGGTCGCGCCCGTTGTTCTGGTTGATGCGAGGCGTACGGCCGAACTCGCCCATCCATACGACGACCGTGTTTTGCCACATACCGCGATCGACGAGGTCACGCACCAACGTGCCCATTGCGCGGTCAAGCGGCGGCAGCTGGCGGGTCGCGAGGGCGTTGAAGTTCTGCCCGTGAGTGTCCCAACCGCCCAGCGACAGTTCGACGGCGGAGACGCCCGATTCGAGCAAGCGGCGGGCGAGGATGGCGGCGCGGCCGAAGTTGCTCGCGCCCTGACCCGCGGCGCCGTAGTCTTCCATCAGCTTGGTCTTCTCATTCTTCAGGTCGAAGACCTGGCCTTCCTTCGACGCGGTCAGGCTGAATCCCTTGTAGTAAACGTCGCGATGTGCCTTGGAGGCGTCGGCGAAGCGGGCACGCACGGCGAGGCGAGCGTCACGTTCGCTCTGGCTGCTGTAGGCCATGCCGGCGCTGAGGTGCGGGACCCGGCCGAACATGAATTGATCTTCGATCTCGTTGAAGAGACGGCGGCGGCGCTGGACGCGATCTTCCAGGTCGGTGCCGCTGCCGAGGTTGCCCGGAGCGCGGATATTCTCGGGAGTGGTGCCGGGGTTCTGGACGTTGAAGGGGGCGAAATTCATGCCGAGGAAGCCGCCGGTGGCGCCCATGCCGCCGCCGCCGATGGTGAGGTAGGCGGGGAGGGACGGGCCCTGATAGCCGGCGAGCTTGGGAGCTTCGTGGGCCATGATGGAGCCGAGGCTCGGGAAGGCGATGGCCGGATTAGGTGTGTAGGAGGTATGCATCAGCTGCGTGCCGCGATTGTGATCGCCTTCGGAGGTCGACAGTGAGCGGATGATGGCGAGATTACGCATCTGCTCGGCGACGCGCGGCATGTGCTGCGAGATACGGACGCCGGGAGCGGATGTCTGGATTTCGGTGAATTCGCCGCCGGTGGGACGACCGGGTTTGAGGTCCCAGATGTCGATCGTGGCCGGGCCGCCTTGCATCCACAGGATGACCACGCTCTTGTTGTTGCGGCGCAGCGTCTGGGCGTTGGCCTGAATGGTCCGCACGAACTCCATGCCGGGCAGTGCCAGGGCCGAGGCAGCGGCAACGTGCTTGAGAAAATGCCGACGATTCATGCCACTCATGGGATCTCGCTTTCTTGAGTTGATCACCCGGCCATTGCGGGTCGGACGGTTACTGATAGTTTCGTCGATTATGCGAACGGTGTCAAGTTTGTGGGCCGTTTTTCATCGATTTACGCTCTTTCGACGCCGCCGCTCCAATGATGGTTCCCGAAAAATGTCGGCATTTTGGACGCGACAGCTTTGGCGAGGAACCGGTCAAGGTAGCATGAAGGATTTTTCGTGACATACCGTTGAATTGCGCAACTACAACCATGACAAGCAGTTCGGCATGCACATTTCACGGCAGGTCACGCCGGCTGGGATCTTATCAACGCGTTTAAAGGGAGGGCGAGGCGCCTGCCGAGCCTGAACCCGCATAATCCTGACGTGCGTCAGGTTTTCCGAAAGTATCGGCTCGGCGGGAGCCTCGCCCTCCCGGATTCTCCGTGAACTAAATTCCTTATGCCCGATCGTCAAGTTAATTCGCCGCTAAACGTTCCTTGGCAAAAGTCGCGATACCACGCAACATCGGCTCGACCGTGGCAGTCGACAGCATGAAGACGGCTTCGGGCATGGTCGAGGTGCGAGCGTAGTAACCCTGATTCAGATAGCTGGCGCCGATCAGGAGAATCATCGACTTGCCGTCGTCGAAGGTGAGATCGAGGCGGATGATGGCCTCCTTGGCGCCGAGGCGATGTTCGCCGCGCGGGCCGCCGACGATGGCGACGAAGCGGTCGGTCCTGGCCTTGGACAGGTCCTTGAGGAACTGCGTGACCTTCTCCGGATCGAGGCGGAACTCGGGGATATTCGACTTGTCGGTCCAGGTCTTGGCCTTGGCGTCATGGACGAAATCGAAGGTGCGCAGTTCGAAGCGGTCGCGAACCTCGAGCTTCACTTCCTTGATCTTGTCCGGATCGAAGTGGATCACGTCGCCGCTGATGTGAGGAGACGCGAGCAGGAGCGCGCTTATCGGCTCGCCGGCGACGCCGCCAAGATACGCCGCGATCTGCCTCGCCTGAACATGCATCAAGCTGGCGCGATCGCGGTAGTCGGTGTCGCGGATATCCTTGACGAAACGGGCGTCGACGAGGAAGAGAAGCTTGGAATCGGTGCGGGTCGCGAAGGTGCCCGGCTTGTCCTTGTCGTTCTCGGTGTCCTTGCCAAGCGAGACGCTGATGGCTTCGCCTTTGTCCGCCTCGTTGGCAGCAGCGTAAAACGGCATCGCCATGAACGGCTGGCTAGACGCCAGCACCGCGACCGCGCCGGCCGCGGCCGCCGGGCTTTTCTTGACAATCATCGTGACGATCGCGGCCGGAAACTTCAGGCCGTACTTGTCGAGGTCTTCTTTGCTGTCGAGCGTCTTCAACCATTTCTTGACGTGCATGCGCGACATGCCCCGGACGAGTGCTTCGACCTTCGGATCGTCGGCCTGCTTGAAGCCGGTCGGCTCCAGCGGGTCCTTAACGAACCACATGTCGCGCCCATCGACGGAACGGCGAACCAGGTCGATCGCCTCCATCCCCTTGTCCCCCTTGCGCTCGATCTTGAGCGCCGTCACGCTGGAGGGATCCAGTTGCGGCAGGTCGAGATCCAGGAGCGCCAGCTCGATTCCTTCGCTCGGGACCAGCTTGTCGTAGAACTCCTTCTTGACCGTGAAGCGGGTCACGGTGCCGTCCTGCAACGTGCGTTTGACGTTGACCGAGCCTTTTTCGATCTTGCCGATTTCCAGCTTGACCGCCGGCTTCGCGTCCTTCTTCAAGTTGGGCACCCCGTCCTTGGACTTCTCATCCTTCTTGGCTTCTTCCTTCTTGTCCTTCTCCTCTTTCTTGGCCTTGTCGTCCTTCTTGGCTTCGTCCTTCTTCTCCTTCTCGATCGCATCCAGGTAGACGGCGACGGAAGCGATCGGCGCATCGAAGCCCCACTCGGCGTCCTTCTTCTTTTCATCGACGCCTGGAGCAATGTCGAGGAATTCGACGATCGCCTTCTTGCCCTGGACCAGTTCGAGCAGCGAGCCGATGGCCCGGTCGTTGACCTTCTTCTTCTCCTTGCCGACGAACATCTCCCATGCCTTGACGCCCGGCATCGGGAACGGCATACCTTCGGGCTTTTCCCCCTCGGTCTTGAAGAGCCTGTATTCCTCTTTGCCCGACTTGAGCACGATGGCGTCCACCTTGGGCTCTTCGAAGACGGCGATGTTGAGGCTGCGGATCTTGCCGGGTTCGTTGACCGCCTCGATGATCGGCTCGAGCAGCTTGCCGTTGATCTGGAAAATGCCCTCGTCCTCGAGCAGGCGGGCATAGTAGTAGGTGCCGTCCTTGCGATCGAGGACCTTGCCGCCGATGAGCATGACCTCGGTCGTCGATTCCTTCTTCTCCCCCTTCTCGGTGACCGAAGTGACCGCAATGCGGAGCGATTCCTTGCCCGGCGTCAGACCGACCTCGGCGGTGGACGTGCCCAGGGCAACGAAGTCGGTTTCGCTTTCGACGCGGATGTTCATGATGCTGTTGAGCAGCGCCTTGACCCCACTGGCAGCCTGCGGCGGAGGCGGGGCCTTGAAATCATGCGGATCCTTCTTCTCCGGCGGCGCCTCGACATCGAAGCCCGCGAAACCCAGGGCCGGCTTGACGATGGTCCACAGGCCGCTATCGCCGCGCTTGACCTCTAGCTCCTTGCCGTCTCGCTTGACGTCGATCACGGTGACACCGACTTCGCCGAAGTCGAAGAGGCGGCGGGAGCGCAGGGCGTTGGGATTGGTGATCAGCATGTTCTCGATGCTGTGCTTGCTGACAGCGAAGGTCTTGCCTTCCTGGTCCGACGAGCCGACGTACATGACGCCGAGGTTTTCCTTGCCGATGTAGAACTTCCACTCCTTGGGTTCTTCCTTGGCGGTGCCGAAGAGGGTAACGGTCTCATCGGGTTGGTCGATGCGGGCGCCCGAGACGTCGGCGGTCTCGTCGTGCTTGGCTTCCTTGATCTGGCGGATGATGCCGTCGATGCGGAAGCCTTCGACGCGAACCTGGTTCTTGCCGCTCTTGAAGTACCAGCGATCATTGATCTTTTCGAAGGTGAGGTCGTTCTTTTCACCTTTCGCCTGGATGACGAGCTTGTCGATCTTGATATCTTCGCCCTGCAACGAGGGCATGACGAAGCTGCGATCCCCCGTCGACTTGCGATGGGCGATCATCAAGCCGAAGACCCAGAGCGAGGTCAGAAGCAAGCCGAAGAACAGCGTGGTGACGCGGAAATTCATGTTCTACCTATCTGATTTCAAATCCGAAAATCGAAATCCGAAATCGAACGCAAACGCACGTGTAGAGTGTGTCAGCGTGGTCAGCAACCCAAGCTCTACACCAACACAAGGTATTCCGGCCTGAAGGGCCGGTTCCACCAGCCCAGACCGCAGGCCTGGGTAAGATGGCGTAACATTCCTCGGTCCTGAAAGGGCCGTTCGATTGCCTATGTTCATGCCTGAACGAGCCTTTCAGGCTCGCGGCATCGCTCGCCTCGTTTGCCACCAGGCCTTCGGCCTGGGCTGACAGAACCGGCCTTTCAGGCCGGAACACTTCTAACGTCGCCGTACGATCCAGACGCCGATGCCCACGCCGATGAAGCTCAGCAGCATGATCCAGAACGGCAGCATGATCATGCGCGGCGTGTTCACCGCTGGCGGGAATTCAAACGTCGCTTTGCGCTTCGGCAGGGCGCCGGGCATTTCCACGCGTTCGCCCATCCACTCAATCGAGCCGACGACCCAGGCATAGTTGTCGATGCCTCGTTCGAAATCGCGATTGGTGATGAACTCGGCGTCGCCGAATACGACCAAACGCGGCTTCTCTTTTTCCTTGTCCTTCCCGGCCGATTCGCTGACGGCAACCGCAAGCGGGATCGGCTGCAGGGACAGCGCCTTGTTGAATCTCGCCGGATCCTTCTGCAAGTCGACCATGTACTTTTGCGGATTGCTGAGGATGCTGGTCTTGCTCTCGACGGTGTAGAGGAAATCCTCGTCGAGCGGCTGATTGAGGCCGAAGATCGGCTCGGCGGTAAAGCGGCCGCCGGCCGGCGCCGGGCGAATCACGCGGGCCGAGTTGCGTAGCTGAATCGGTCGGCGGAAGTTGCGCGAAATCGAGCTTTCGCTTGTGCGGATCGGGAACGCCAGCAGCGAAGTGGCCGGATCGATCAAAGCGTGGCGAGGGAACCGCAGCACGAACTCATTGGTGACATCGACGCCGTAACGTTTGAGCAGCGTTTCCAGGCCAGTGGTTTTCATCTTGCTGTAATCGCTTTCGACTTCCACGTCAACGAAGGCGAGCAGCCGGCCATCGGGGCGATCCATGTAATCCTCGATCGCGCCGATCGCTTCATCGGAGAGCTTCTTGGATGGACCCGCGATGATCAGCGTCTTGCAATCTTCGGGAACCGATTTCTTCTTCTTGTCCGCGTCTTCCTTGGCAAAGACGGTGTTGGGCAGCTTCTGGCCGAGGTCTTTGCCAAAGCGCAGCCCCATGACCTCGTAGTTGTCCCCTTGCAGGCGCTCGACGAGACCATTCAGGCCAATGCCGGCAAAGCCATCGCGCATGTCGGTGCGCGCTCGGTCATCGCGGTTGTTGATGTCGGGCTCGTCGTCTCCCTGGAGGATGTAGATCTTGATCTTTTCCTTGTTCTGGGCGAGGAACTTGACCTCGCGCATGATCTCGCTTTCGCCCTTGAAGAGGAGAGCCGGCTTCTCGGGCGAGCCCGGACGCGGCCGATCGACGTCGTGCAGCTTGCGGTCCGGCACGAACGTGTAGGTGACGTTGTGCTTTGGCGAGTCCGGGATCGGACCATTGACAAGCAGCACCCCCGAATTGAGAGCGCCGGCCTCGGGAGAGATCTTCGGAAAGACCTTGGTAAGCTGCTCGATCATCGGCAGGCTCGACTCGGGAGTCAGGTACTGCACTTTGAACTTGGCGCTGTTGAGCGATTCGCAGTTGTCGAGCAGATTGTGCAGGTCCTTGAAGATCGGGTTGCCTTGCCGCATCAGGACGACGACATTGATTTCTTTCTTGAGGCCCGTGATCAGATTGCGGCTGCTATCGGCGAGGCCATAGGCGCCGCGCGTCTTGGTCCAGTCGTAGGTGGCCAGGAAGAAGGTACCGACGAGGAGGTTGAGGATCGCCAGCATTTCAAGCAGGAGCAGGCCCTGCAGGAGGGCGTCGTAGCCGAACATCACGCGGCGGAGGATGACGCTGGAGCGGATGTCGGTGCGGGCCATGCGGAAGCTGACGAACATCAAGGCGAGGGCGACGATCTGCAAGTAGATGACGAGCCAGTTGCGCCAGGCATTGGCGCTCTGCCAGGCGCCGAGGCCGCCGAAGACGGAATCGCGCCAGACGTAGGCCCGGCCGACGGCGTAGAAGAAGAGGATGCAGCCGATCGAGCCGCCGAAGACCAGGACGAAGATGCGGGCGCCGACTTCCTCGAAGTCGCTGGTGTTGAGCCAGATCAGGCAGCTGAAGCAGAGGATGCTGACAAAGAGCAGTGCGACAAGCTCGGGGATCCAGCCCATGTAGGCGCTGGCGGTGCGATGCGTGTAGGCGAGAGCGACGAAGCCGAGCAAGGCACAGACGCCAAGGATGAGCTGGCTGAGCTTGAGGATGGGGAGCTTGCCGGCCAGCGAGCGCATCGAGGCATCTTCTTCAATGGTGCGGACGGGGAGCGTGAGGAAGAAGCCGGTGGTCAGGGCGATGACGCCGAAAAAGAGGACGCCGACCGATTCGGCGAGGTTATCGGGAAGGAAACCGATGCCGCCGCCGGGCTTCTTACCGAGGCCGAGATAGAAGGAGGCGGCGATGAGGGCGAGCCCGCCGACGAGGAGGATATTGCCAAGCAGTCGGCGTTGCTGACTGAGAGTGGCGGCTTTTTGATCGGCGAGTTCCTGCTTGAACCAGAGAGTGAACGCCTGCCAGGCGGCGAGTCCCGCGCTGATGCCGCCGGCGACGAGGAACACCGTCACCATGATGCGGACGCTGGGGTCGTTCTTGGAGCGCATCCACAGGCCGAGCACGACCAGCATGACCGCGGCCCAGGCGAGGCCGATAATCAGGGCCCGGGCGGTCGGCACAAGCTGCGCGAGCGTCACCGGCGCATGAGCGGGCGCAGGCGGTGCCGGTGGCGGCGCGGGAGGCGGCGCCGGCGCGGGTTCCGGACTACTTGCTCCGGGAGTGCCTGGTTCGGGGGAAGTCGACATCACGTATCCTCTCGCACAATTTCCGCCGATTCAATCTCGAGAATGTACTCACGCGAAGCGTGAGGAGCACCATCAGCCGTTTGCATTAGGCCCACTTGCGCGCTTCCAGCACCTTCATCGTGGCGAACAGGAAGAAGACTGCCACCGACAGATGGAAGACGAAGTAGCGCGGCGCGATGATGCCGCCGAGGGAGTCGTACATGAAATCCAGGTAGTTGACGAATGTCAATGCTTCGGAGAACGGCCCCGCGAAGGTCTGGAACTTGAGCATGTAGATCACCAGGTGCGCCATCACGCCGACGAAAGCGAAGACGGCGGCGATGATCTGGTTCGACGTCAAGCTCGACATGAACAGGCCCATCGCCAGCAGTCCCGCGCTGATCGCCGCCATCGCCACCGAGAAGCTGAGGGCCGGACGATAGTCGAACTCTTCGCCGCCGACGAAACGCATGGAGATCAGGAACAGCCAGGGAATCTGCATCAGCAGGTTGTAGAAGATCCAGGCTGCCAGGAACTTGGCCACGACCACGCTGAGCTCGCCAAGCGGCGCTGTCAGCAACACCTCGAGCGTCCCGGATCGGCGTTCCTCGCTTAGAAGCCGCATCGTCAGCACTGGCACGAAGAACATCTGCACGATGACCGGGATGATGCTGAAGATGTAATTGCCCAGGATCGGCTCGAAGATGCGTCCCTGGGCTTCCTCGACCGTGAACACGAAGAAGGCGAACATGATCCAGCCGTAGATCAACTGCCCGATCAGCACCAGGTACGCGAGCGGCGAGTAGAAGTAGGCGGCCAACTCGCGGCGCGTCAGCACGACGACCGGCCAGTCGACACAGATGCCAATGGCGATGAGAACATAGACAATCGACATGCCCATCAGAACGATGCCGGACGGGACAAGGTAGGCGGCCGCGGTGGTGGTTAGCGCCTTGGCGAGCCCGCCCACGAACCCGAAGAAGCCGGCGCCTCCGAGAAGCAGGCCGGCGTAATAGCTGTAGTTCGGATTGTCGTTGAGGCCGATGTAGGCTGAGGCATAGAGCAGACCGAGCAGCATCATCACCGCGCCTTCGCCCGCCAGAAACTCGTTGTCGCGCAGGCCCTGCACGATGCTGAAGACGATCATCAGCCCCGCGAGGGCGCCGATGATATTGAGCAGCAGCATGCGAAAGCCGGCATCGGTCTCGTTGCGGGCCACGCCAATGAGCACAATCAGGCCGACGGCCAGGGCCGGGATGCCGCCGATGACGTACCAGTCCATGTGCGACTTAAACGCCATCAGACGCAAGACGACGCCGGCCAACAAGAGTGCGAGCCCGACGAAGGCGTACATGCGGCGAAACTGGAAATCGCGCTCGGCGAAGACGTGGAACAGGATCAAGCACAGGCCGATGCTGCCGAAAAAGAAGCCCCAGCCGAAGCCGATGATGGCCTGGCCGGTCCGCCACAGCGGATAGGTTACGGCCAGAGCGCCGAGGACAAAGAGGAACAGGCCGATCATGGCCAGGATGCGAGCGACGATCGGCTTATCGGGCGTCTCCAGCGACGGAGCGCGTTCGGGCATCGACTCCCAGTTCGACAGGAGCGTGTCGTCGCGCTTCGGCTTGATGGCACGTGACGTTTGCATGCATTCCTCACACAGTCAGCCACAGAGAACGGGGAGTACCGAAGCACTCACGCCACGTCATTCCATAGCGAAAAATTCATTTAGCCACAGAGGGCACAGAGAACAAAGAGGGTCGGCTGCTATGAGTCCCGGAAATTGAATTCTGTCTCAAGCGAGTGGTCCGTTCTGCAGAACCAACGCACCCGATTTCTCTCTGTGTTCTCTGTGTCCTCTGTGGCTAAAGCGTGTTTGCGTTATTTCTGAATGGCTTCACTCGCAGGAACGATCGGCTTCGGCGCCGGCGGCAGCTCGGACGGCAGCGGCTGCTTGAGCGGGTCCTGGGCCCGTTGCACATCGAAGAACGCGTCCTCCAGGCGACGCCGCTTGCGTTCCAGCCTGCGGATCGGCCAGCCGCGCTGCGCCAGCACCTTGCTGACGTCTTCGCGCGAGTCTCGGTCCTCGTCGGTTAGCCGCACTTCGAAGCTGGCGACGTTCTCTTCTTCCAGCGTGGACTCCACAGAAGCGACGCCCGCGACATTCTTCATGGCGCTGATGATTTGATCCGACGGACCGCGTGCTTCCACGAGAATCACGCTTTCGCGTTCGATCTCGTCGAGGCGCTGGCTCAGGCCGACCCGACCGTTGGCAATGATGATGACCCGCTCGCAGATC
>DASRSQ010000651.1:0-6105 GCA_035656475.1 Gemmataceae bacterium
GGGACCATTCTACAGCCCCAATTCTCGCGGAATGGTCCCGAAGGTCAGCTTCCAAAAATTCGCGATCCCTCAGCTAAGCCTTGACGGGACACTAGATGGATTCGCCCCCATCCATCTCATGGAGTGAATCATGAACGCGACCGCTGAAAACTCGCTGAAACAAGCCCCGCAAATGCAGGCGCCGAAGAAGGGGGAACACTATCGTTGCGAAAAGTGCGGTATGGAAATGGAGGTTACCGCCGACTGCAAGGAGCAAGGCCATCATGCCCGCCTGGAATGTTGCGGGCAGCCGCTCACCCGTTCGTAGGCAAGCGATTTCACCGTCGAAACCTTGTAGGGCCGAGCAACACGATTCCGAGTCGTGCCCGACCCTACAAGTATTGAACCAGATCAATCACCGCCCGCTTTTGGCGCAAGCTTTTCCATGCGACGCAACTGCGCCTGCAACTCCGCGTCGTCCGGACGCAAGAGCAGTGCGAGCCGCTGTGTTTCGATCGCTTCCTTGGCATGGCCGGTCTCCAGCAACGCCGCAGCAAACCAGTGCAGGATGACGGCGTCCTCGCGCTGGCTGAACTCCGCGGCACGACGGAGGTCGCTAAGCGCCAGCTTGGCGTTGCCCTGCTCCAGGCGGGCCCGCCCGCGCACGAGATAGCCGCGCGTGTCATCGGTTTGCAGCTTGAGCGCAGCATCTGCTTCGGCGATCGCAGCTCGCACCTGGCCGCGTTCGAGCAGGAGCAACGCCTGAATCGAGCGCAACGGTCCAAAATCAAGCTTCTCGGCAGCCGCTGCGGCAACCAGTGCCTCGATCTGGGAACGCGGCCAACGTTCGCGCAGACCGCGGTCGGCGCTGACGAATCGGCTCACGACGCGATTGGCCGTTGACTGCTGGGCCTTTTCCACCTTCCATGCCGCAAGCAAGCGATCGCGATGCGCCACAAGCCTTTTCACGTCGCTTTCCAGGGGAAGCAAATCCTTGTTCGCTTCCAGCCGGCGCACCGTCTCAGCGCGGCGCTGGGCAGCATCCAGATCGCCGGTGCGAATGTGGGCTTCGATCAGACCGGCCAGCGCCTTGGCGTCGAGATCGCAGCGTTCGAGGTGGAACGCCGCCTTGGCGTAGTCCTGCTTGGCGAGATAACCCAGGCCAATGATGCGCTGGGCCTTCGCCTGAAAGCCGAGGTCGCGAGCCCGATTGGCGAGATCGAACGCGTCTTCCAGGCGATTCATCTCCAGGTGCAATTCGGCGGCCTTGACGACGCTCGACAGATCCTTGCCCGCGGCGACCGTGTAGCGGCGCAGATGCTCCAGGGCGGCGTCTTTTACGTCCGCCTTTAGCTCCAGCCGAATCAGGAACTCGAGCGCATCGCGGGCATTTGGATCTCCCTCGACCGCGGCGAGCAGCGTCTGGATGCCTTCCTTGAGCTGGCCGAGCGACTCGTGCACGCGCGCCTTGAACATCAACGCGTCGATCGACGCCAGCGAGCCCGAGTCGATGACGAGCGCGGATTTCAGATGCTTGAGGGCGGCCTCGGCATCCTTCTGCTTGAATCGGCTGCGCGCGAGCTGATAGTGCGCGGACGCCCGCACCGCGGCGGGCTGCTTGTCGGTGAGCGGCGTCAGCACCGTCTCTGCCTTGGCATGTTCCTCGCGCCGCACCAGTACCGAGCCAAGCGCGACCGCGTATTTGCCCTCCGACGGAAACTGCTTGACGAGCGCTTGCTGCAGGCGTTCCTCGTCATCGATGTTGGTGGCAGCGCTGACACGCAGGTCCCACAGGCCCTTGTCCGCGGGCGCCAGCTTTGTCGCCTGATCGAGCAGCTTGCGCGCGTCAGCGAGGCGATCGTGATCGATGTACAGCTTGGCCAGGATCTTTGCCGTCGCGGCGTCGCCATTTTTCTGCCCCGCGAGATACTTCTCCAGCAGCGGCGCGTCGGCGATTTCCGCGACCGGACGCAGCGTCAGCCAGACGCGGTACGCGCGATTGACGTCGTCCTGAAACTGCGCAAAGGCGGAGAACTCGTCCTTCTGCACGCGCGTCCGCGTGAGCCGGGTGTGCATCTGCAACTCGATGCGGCGCGGATCGGTCTTGTCTTGCGTCACCTTCAGTTTGAAGAAGCCCCAGGGGCTTTCGATTGTGCGCGGCAGCGGCAGGTAGTCCAGCTTCTGGGCCGCGGGGAGCTGAATCGTGTAGTGGTGGATCGACTCGAACGGCGTCGGCAACACGTACGGCAGCGTCCGCTCGGCGTCGAGGTTGTAGCCGAGGAACCAGGTCCAGACCGGGCTGTCGGACACGCTGCCGGCGTCGCCGACGAACTGCTTCGGGACCTCGAACTCCATCTCGGCCCGAACCGGCTTTTCGAATTCCTGGAGCTGCTTTTCGTCGATCTTGAGCGCGAGCAGCTTCGCCTTGCTGTGGGCGTCCTGAATCTCCGCAATGGCGGCCCGGCGACGCTCGCCGGGCGGTACCTCCAACCAGCGATCGCGCCGCGACCAGGCGCTGGCGCCGTGATACGTCAACGCTCGCCTGTAGTGCGCCGTCCCGTCCGGCTGGACGGCAATGTGCGTTTTCTGCTCGATACGATAATCTTCGTAGGTGAACCGCGGCGTGGTCAGCAGCTTCAACTCCCCATCCTTCGTCGCATACACCTGGCGATTGCGATCGCTGCGTGGCAAGAAGTCCCAAGCGCCGAGCGATACCGTCGTGTCAATCCAGTATTCCTTGCCGTCGATGCGCGTCAACAAGATCGCATGCGAGCCCCACGGCGACGGCACCTCGGGCAGGACCTGGCCATCATCAAGCGTGCCCAGCGTCACGAGCCAGACCGGCAGGCCGATCTCGCGGAGCATGACCGCGAGCAGCTGGGCCTGATCCTTGCAATCGCCGAAAAGGTTGCCGAGCACGCGTTGCGGCGTGTGCGGCGTGTAGCCCAGGCCGCCGGGGCCGTGCGACAGATAGCGGATGTTGCGGCGCACCCAGTAGGTCAGTGCCTTCGCCTTGTCGATCTGCGTCTTCTGGTCACGCGTCACTTCCGCAATGATCTTTTGCACCTCTGGCGTGCAGGCCCAGCAGTCCTTGCGTATCTTCTGCTTCCACTTGCCGACGGCGTCCCAAGACGGGAACGTCGACACCGCCACCTGCAGACGCAACTCCTCGCGGCTGGGCCGATCGTCATCGCGCGGCAACGGCCGGCGGTTCGTCGTGCTCCAGTGATAGAGCTTCGCGCCGTCGGCCTCGTCGCTGACCTTGAGGTCGACATTGCCATTGATGGTCGCATGCTTGAGCGTCTTGCCCTTCGGCAGATGTACACGGTATTCGTCGCGCAGCACTGGATGATGGTCGTCGCCAAAGCTGTAGCGCGAGAAGAAATGGCCGTCGAACTCGCGATTCTTGCCGCGCACGGTCCACTTCACCTCGTAGATATCGCCGATTTGCAGGTTCGGGAACGAGATGACGAGTTGCTTGTCCTGATCGTAAACCTGAAAATCGGTCGCCACATCGCGGAGCTGCACGTGGCGAGGCTCGATCGGCACGATCTTGCCATCGGCCTTGATGACGCGCGCCTCGTTCAGCGTGAGCTTTTCGTAGGTGGGATCGAAGGTGATGGCCCGGTACTCGCCGAGCTTGTCGACTCCCTTGCGGCTATTGAGACGTGTCACCTCGTGCGAGGTCATTTCCGATGTTCCGTCCGGCTCAATGCGATAGGTGGTGCCGGCGTACAGAATGCACGCGGTGGCGTTGTCGAGGACATCCTTCGGGATCGACTTGAGGATCTTCGCATCATAGCGGTACGGCTTCGGCTCGCGCGACGGCCCGCGCGGCACCGGCCAGTCGTCGGCACGCAAGCTCGCAGTTGCGAGAAGGCAGGCGGCAAGTGCGAATCCAAAGCGAACACGCATCATGTCGATGTCCTCATGGTGCTTGGGCAATCCATCCTGCATTGTGACCGGAAACCAGTATGCAAACAAGGCTCGTTGACGGTCTGTGCAGGCTTGATGAAAGGACGCAGCATCGTCGCGACAATAACCGATGAACTCGCGACAAAATCAGGGTGAACATCGTGAAAGTTTTCACTATAACAAAGGCCTAAACATTCGCAGTAAGCCACCGACCAATACAAGGAGCGTTGAGCGTCCATGAAACTACTCAAGTGGTTCGTCTGGTCTCTCCCCATTTTGCTGCTGGCCACCGCCACGGCCCACGCCAGCGAACTCGATCTGGCCATTCCTAACCTCGATGTCACCAAGTTCAAAATCTTCGGCGCGGAAATCTCGGCCTGGAACCTGCTCCTTTACGGCTCGTTCGTCATCTGCGGTACGCTGGGCATCAGCCTCTACCTGCGTGCCCAGATTCATGCCCTGCCCGCCCACAAGTCGATGCTCGACATCGCCGAGATCATTTTCCAGACGTGCAAAACGTACCTCATCCAGCAAGGTCGTTTCTTGCTGATGCTGTTCGTCCTGATCGCACTCGCACTTTCGTACTACCTGCTCGGCTTCGCGAGTCAGCAGACATACCTGGCGTCACCGGAAGCGATCGAAAAGCTCAAGAAGGACCAGCCGGAGGCGGTCGTAACGGCAGTCAAAAAGGTGAGCAGCGAAGGCGCAGGCCAGCATGCGACCGAAAAAGAGGAATACCTGAAAGAACTCAGCAAGCACCTGACCGAGGAGCAACTCGAAGGGTCGAAAAAGGCAATTCTTGCGGCATCCTCCGTCGAGCAGATGTCTGCCGTGTTGAAATTGCTGCTCGTTCTCTTGTTTGCAGTCGTCGGCATGGCTGGTTCTTACGCGGTGGCGTGGTACGGCATTCGTGTCAACACATACGCCAACTGTCGCACGGCCTTCGCCGCCCTGCGTGGCAATCCATGGGATGTGGTTAGCATTCCACTGCGTGCGGGCATGTCGATCGGCCTCTTCCTGATCTCGCTCGAACTCGTCATGATGGTCATCATCCTGCTGTTCGTGCCGCGCCAGATCGTCGGCATCTGCTTCCTTGGCTTCGCCATCGGCGAATCGCTCGGCGCCTCGGCGTTGCGTATCGCGGGCGGCATCTTCACCAAGATCGCGGACATTGGCTCCGACCTCATGAAGATCGTTTTCAAGGTCAAGGAAGACGATCCACGCAACCCCGGCGTAATCGCCGACTGCACCGGCGATAACGCGGGAGACTCGGTCGGCCCCACCGCCGACGGCTTCGAAACCTATGGCGTCACCGGCGTCGCCCTTATCTCGTTCATCACCCTCGCGGTCACGCCGCTCGTCGCCGGCCCTCAATACGAGCAACTCCAGGCAAAGCTCATCGTCTGGATCTTCGCGATGCGCTTCCTCATGGACTTCATGTCGGGCGCATCCTACTTCATCAACCAGGCTATCTCGCAATCCAAGTATGCCGGCCTCAAGATCTTTGACTTCGAAGAACCATTGACCCGCCTCATCTGGATCGCGTCCATCCTTTGCATCCTGACCTCCTTCGGCATGAGCTGGCTGCTCATGCACGACGTCAACGTCAATGGCAAGGATTATCCGCACCTCTGGTGGCAACTCGCCAGCATCATCAGCTGCGGCACGCTCGCGGCCGTTTTGATTCCCGAGTTCACCAAAGTCTTCACCAGCGCCCATTCCAAACACGTGCATGAAATCGTGACCGCATCGCGCGAAGGCGGAGCCTCGCTGACCATTCTTTCCGGCCTGGTCGCGGGTAACTTCAGTGCCTTCTGGAAGGGGCTGCTCATCGCCGGCCTGATGGCAGTGGCCTACTTCGTCAGTGTCTATGGTAAGCTCACGGACGTCATGGGCCCGCACGCATCGATCTTCGCTTTCGGCCTCGTCGCCTTCGGCTTCCTCTGCATGGGCCCGGTCAATATCGCGGTCGATAGCTATGGCCCTGTCACCGACAATGCACAGTCGGTGTTCGAACTCGCCCAGACTGAGCACATCAAGGGCATCAAGGAAGAGATCAAGAAAGACTTCGGCTTCGATCCTGACTTCACCCAGGGCAAGCATTATCTCGAAGCCAACGACTCCGCAGGCAATACCTTCAAGGCAACGGCGAAACCGGTGCTCATCGGTACCGCCGTCGTCGGCGCCACGACCATGATCTTTTCGATCATC
>DASRSQ010000652.1:0-11650 GCA_035656475.1 Gemmataceae bacterium
ATAGGCAAGCCCCACCGAGCGACTATTTCCTGGATGCGCGGTACGGCAACGAAGTGTGGGAAGCTCGTGTTCAGCTTAATCCACAGCGTCGGCAGGTTGGCGAAATTCAGTGGCGCAAGTTGACCCGATCGCCTCTCACCACTCGCCGCTTTCCATCTGCCGGCGCGTCGCCTCGTCCACCGGCGCGTACGCGCTCGGCTCCATCGTCCAGCTTGCGCGGCCTTGCGTCAGGCTGCGCACCTTGTCCGAATAGTCGAACATCTTGGCAAGCGGCACCAGCGCCTCGACCACGCGCAGCTTGCCGCGCGTCAGCACCTCGCGGATCTCGGCACGGCGGGCGTTCATGTCGGCGGTCACGGGGCCGAGGTACTCCTCGGGGATCGTCACCTCCGTCTTCATGACCGGCTCGAGCAACGTCATGTTGCCACGCAGGGCGCGGTTGACCGCGTCGGCGCCGGCGGCGGAGAACGCGATGTCGTTCGATACGTCCTGCTGCATCTGTGCCGAACGCAGCGTCGCCTTGACACCGATCACCGGATAGCCGAGCTCACCTGATTGCAACGCGAAACGGATTCCCTGCTCGGCCGCGTACATCAGCTCCGGCGGCAGCGTCTCATCGGGAATCTTGTTCTCGACGACGACCAGGCCCTCACCCCCAACCCCTCTCCCAGAGGTAGAGGGGTGCATGATCGGGATCGGCTCGAAGTCAACCGTCACCTTGGCGAACAGGCCGGTCGTGCCTGCCTGCTTGACGCATTCGCCTTCCATCTTGATCGCCTTCTTCATCGTCTCGCGATAGCTGACGCGCGGCTTCGACACGCGCACCTTCAACCGATAGTCGCGCTCCAGGCGATGCTTCTTGATTTCAAGATGGAGAATGCCCATGCCAGACATCAGCATCTGGCCGGTGTCGCTGTCGACACGCCAGGTGAACGTCGGATCCTCACGCTTCAAGCGATCGAGCGAATCGGTCAGCTTGTCCTTGTCCGCCGACGATTCCGGCTCGATCGACATGCTGACGACGGCCTCCGCGAACTGAATCTGTTCCAGTACGACCGGATTCTGTGGATCGCACAGCGTGTCGCCGGTGATCGAATCTTTCGGGCCAACGATGCCGACGATGTCGCCGGCGTAGGCGACCGGCATGTCCTCGCGGTTGGTCGGATCGGCGAGCACGTGATAGATCTTGCTCGCAAACTCCTTCACTTCCTTCGGCGGACTGTACAATCGGCACTCCGGATTGACCACGCGGCTATTCGCCTTGAGAGTGCCGGAGTAGATGCGCAGGTAGTAGAGGTCGCCATGCTTGTCGGCGACGATCTTGAAGACGAGCCCCGAGAACGGCTCCTTCGGATCGGGCTTGCGCAGCTCCTCCTTGTTCTTCTTTGGATTGCGTCCCTTGACCGGCGGCCGATCAAGCGGGCAGGGGAGGTAGTAGCAGATCGCGTCCATGAGCGGCTGAATGCCCGCGTGCTCGCGGCCCGAACCGCACAGGAGCGGCTGAATGTGCCGGGCCAGCGTCTGCTCGCGGATGAGGCCACGCAACACCGGCAGCGGGATCTCTTTGCCTTCGAGGTAGAGGGACGTGATCTTGTCCTTGTCGTCATGCCTGGTCAAGATCTCGAACAGGTGCTCACGCCAGCGCTGGACGTCGCCCAGGTACTCCTCGGGGATGGCGGTGGTGTGAAACGATTTCCCCTCGGTCTGCGGGTCGTAGTAGAACGCCTTCTGTTCGAGCAGATCGATGACGCCCTTGAATGGAGTGTTGCTGTCCTTGACCGAACCGCTGCCGATCGGGATGACGAGCGGAGCCGGATTGGATTCGAGGCGTTCTTTGACCTGCGTGACCGCATTGCCGAAGTCGGCGCCGACGACGTCCATCTTGTTGATGAAGACGAGCCGCGGGACCTGGTACTTGTCGGCCTGCCGCCAGACGGTTTCGGACTGGGCCTCGACGCCTTTCTGGGCGTCGAAGACGACGACGGCGCCGTCGAGCACGCGCAGCGAGCGTTCGACCTCAGCGGTGAAGTCGACGTGGCCCGGCGTGTCGATCAGGTTCATGGTGCAATCGCGCCACTTGAACGGGATGCACGCCGAGTAGATGGTGATGCCACGCTCCTGCTCCTCCGGATCGTAATCGGTCTCAGTGGTGCCGGAGTCAACGGTGCCGAGCTTGTGCTTGGCGCCAGAGTAGTAGAGCACATGGTCCGTGGTCGTGGTCTTGCCAGCATCGATGTGAGCGATGATGCCGATGTTGCGGACCTTGGTGAGATCGAAGGATGCCATAGTAGTATCATTTCAGGAAGCCAAAGAAATCGAATAGACAGTTTATCGAAAGCGTAAGCGGATCACAGATCAAGGAGACACGCCGTGGCCCAAGGGGTGATCGTTCCGGTGGCGAAGACTTTGTATTTGTGCGATGGTACTATCGGGTTTCCGAATCAGAAAACGGACGTTGTCGGGCTTTTCAATTCGATTCGAGCGCCACAATATCCGCATCGGCAAACATTCGTGATTTTTGCCCAGCTAACCGGCAGGCTCGGTCAGGTGCCATTCGTTCTGGAAATGCACGCCGGCTCCAGCGCGCACATCGTCGAAACTTCGAACGTCCACACACTTCGTTTTCCCAGCCGGAACAGACTTATCCAACTCGCCTACACGGCCCATGACTGGACCTTTGCACAGCCAGGCAGGTATGTGATAGAATTGTATTGCGACGGCAATTGGGTCGCGGATACACCCCTGGAAGTGAATTGAAGGAGAAGGTGATGAATGGGCCAAATCGCCCACAACACCGTCCGGAAACGTTCTTCGATGGAGAATTGCAATGCTTCACGGATGCCGTTCGTCTCGATCCTGAAGACCCCACGGTGAAGGCCAGGGTTCGCAAAGGAAGGCCGAGTGATGACGGGCAGACTGGCAGCGAACAAATAGAAAAGGCCAGGGATCAGGGTTCAACGAACCCTAATCCCTGACCCCTGAATGCTAATCCCTGCTCGAACTACCAGGCGAAGTGGGCGAACGCCTTGTTCGATTCGGCCATCTTGATGGTGTTTTCGCGCTTCGTCATCGCTTCGCCTTCGCGACGCTGGGCGGCAATGAACTCGTCGGCGAGCTTGAGGTACATCGGCCGGCCCTTCTTGCCGCGGACGGCGGCGAGGATCCAGCGGATCGACAGGCTCTGCTGACGCGTCTTGTTGACGGGCATCGGCACCTGGTACGTGGCACCACCGACGCGCTTCGAACGCACTTCTATCGGCGGCTTCACGTTTTCGACCGCTTGCGTGAAGATGTCGACCGGATTGGCATCCGGCACACGCTTCTTGATCTGCGCCATCGCGCCGTAGAAGATACGCTGCGCGGTCGCCTTCTTGCCCTGCCACATCAGGCAGTTGATAAACTTCGACACCAGCTTCGACCCATACACAGCGTCGGGCTTCAGCGTGTCAGCACTCGCAGTACGTCGTCCCATTGCTTGCTTTTCCTCGCGGCCTGGGCGCAACGAAAGTGCTACGCCGCAAGCCGAGATTATATCAGTTCAAACTCGGTTCGGGAATCCGTTCGTAAGTCCTCGCTCGCAATACGCCGTGAATCGTTCCGTCCGGCGTGAAGATGACCTGGTTTTGGGTCCCGCAGTCGGGACAGGCAATTTTGACCGCGGCTCCTTCGTTGTCCGCGACACCCTGGCCCTCGCACTGGAGTGTCGTCTCGATGGGGCCGCCACACCCCGTGCATTCGTACTTCAGGCAAAGCAGGAGGCTTAACATCAACGCATATCCTCGAGGGTGATCGATGCAAGACTGTCCGCCCCCGGCGAAGAGGACGAACCCAATCCAACCCAGTAGCGAGGGGAGATCAACTGCCTTCCTTCTTGGCGCCGTACTTGGATCGCGCTTGCTTGCGGTCGGCAACTCCCTGCGAATCCAGAACGCCGCGGATGATGTGATAGCGCACGCCAGGCAGGTCGCGAACGCGGCCGCCGCGGACCAGAACGATCGAGTGCTCTTGCAGGTTATGTCCTTCGCCCGGGATATAGGCGGTGACTTCGATGCCGTTCGACAACCGCACACGCGCAACCTTACGCAATGCCGAGTTGGGCTTCTTCGGCGTCATGATCTTGACCTGGAGACACACGCCGCGCTTCTGGGGGCAGCCCGTCATGGCGGGATGGCGTGGGCGACGCGTCTGCTGGATACGTCCGGTTTTCACGAGCTGATTGATCGTCGGCATTCAAAACTCCAACATCCCGGCGCAAGCGCCCGGCGTTCATTCAACGAACGGGATAAGGTATTCGCAGCTGTTTTTACGGTCAAGAGCAATGAACGAAAATTCGGTCAAGGTCAGCATGCGGGGCAAAAAAAACAGGATCCGGAATCCTCCAGATCCTGCTCGGGATCACACTGGCTTACCATGGGAGCGACACGGTTTCGCCTCCCATGATGGTGCCCAAGGCCAGGCGAACGCTGTCGGAGGTGGAACCGTCAAGGAAGCGGACGGTACCATCAAGGAATACGAAGGCAACAATTTTGCTGGTATGGGCACTGCTGAAGGCGCCGGCGGTATTGCTGGCGGGGAATCGATTGTAAGAGGTTGTGGTGGCCGTGTAGTTGTAGTTCAGCGGGATGCCGATCGAGCCAACGGCGCCTTCCATGTGGTTCTCGGCGAACATGGTGCCAATGGTCCAGGTGCCGTACTCGTCCTGTCCTTCGGGGTACTGGCCCGAATTGGTGATCAGGCGAACGCGTTCTCCGATGGCGACGGTATTGCTGGTGCCGTCGCTGACCCCGACCATTCGGACCATGGAGTTCTGGTGAAACGCGCCATCGCGGCGGTAGGGGGTGTCGGTGTAGATGCCCCAGCCATTGAAGCCGCCCGTGGGGGACCAGGCGCCATCGTCAACATGGAGCATGCATTCCCCCGCGCCCGACGGAGAGATTGGATTGCCGACGCTGCCGGAGCAGTTGGCCGCGTAGCTGCAGGCAAAGCGATTGGTGATGGTGCCGTTGGAGGTCGTGGTGTACGATGTCGCATCGGGGGAGGCGGGACAGCGGAAGATGGCAAGCGGGGTCTGCACCGCGGCCAGATAATTGCCGCTGGTCCAGTTCGGATTCTGCACGAAAGGGATGGATGTGTAGAGCGGCGCCTGATCGATGTAAGGGAGAATGAAATATGACCAGAAAGTCGCCGTGTACGGGCCGCCATCGTCGGTGTGATCGAAGCGTGCCATGCCCGGCGGCAGGTACTTGTTCACGTCGTGGTAGGCGTGCAACGCCAGGCCCATCTGCTTGAGGTTATTCGCACACTGCGTGCGTGCGGCTGCCTCGCGCACTTTCTGCACCGCGGGGACGAGCAGCGCGATCAGGATGGCGATGATCGCAATCACCACCAGCAGTTCGATCAGGGTGAAGCCCGATCGCCGTTTGAGATAATTGGACATAGACATTCTCCTGCAACAAGAAAAGAAAAACAGAAAAACGATGCTTTATTTCGATTCGCTCAAGTCGAACTTGAGGGTGTTCGCGCCGGCCTGGATGTCGCGTTCCAGCGGCGTAAGCTCGCAGGGAAAGTCGAGTTCGCCAGGCTTTACGGGATATTTGCGATCGCGCGGGCTGATAACGATGGTGTGCTTGCCGACGGTGGGAAGTCTAACCTCGAAGGTGCTGTCGTCTTTGATTTGAGCGGAAGTTGGACTGCCGCTGTTGGCTTTGCCTTCGCCCTTGGGGCTGAACAAGATGCTGCCGGGAACTCCCTTGCCTTGACAGGAAATGGTGCCGCTGACCTTGGGGGGAGGGCCGCTGCAACCGATCAGGAAACCGAAGAGGAGTGTTGCGGGCGGAGCAAGGCGCATTAAAAATCCCGAATAATCTGTAAGCAATGGCACAGAAGAAGGTAGATCCTACCAGATTGAAATCTCCGCGTCGAGGCGCTTGCCTTCACAGTAGAACTACGAATATGCCAGGTTTGGAGGGGTCATGATTCATATTGCACCGTCCATTCTCGCTGCAGATTTCAGTCGGCTTGGCGAAGAGGTTTCTGCCACGGAACGTGCCGGGGTCACGCGTCTGCATGTCGACGTCATGGATGGGCATTTTGTGCCGAACCTCAGCATGGGCCCAGCCGTCGTGGAGGGATTGCGGCCTCACACGCGGCTCTTGATCGAGGTGCACCTGATGGTTGCCGAGCCGGCGAGGTTCGAGGCGGCGTTCATCAGCAAAGGCGCCGACCTGATCACCGTGCACCACGAGGTGTTGCAAGACGCCCGACCGGTGCTCAACGAGATCAAGCGGCGTGGCAAGCTCGTTGGCCTGGCGATCAATCCGGAAACGCCGGTCGACGCGATCATTCCCTATCTGCCGATGATCGATTTGGCTCTGTGCATGACGGTGCATCCGGGCTTCGGTGGTCAGCCGTTCCTGAACGACAGCCCCGGACGCATTTCGCGCTTGCGCCATCTCATCCAAATACACAATCCCGCTTGCGATCTCGAAGTGGACGGTGGCATCGACGCCAAGACCGCTCCGGTCGCCCTCGCGGCCGGCGCCAACGTGTTCGTCGTCGGCACCGGCATCTTCCGCCATCGCGCGGGCAGCGTCGCCGCGGTGCATGAGCTGCAAACTTTGCTCAAGGGATAGAGCTAAATGCCGGCCAATACTTCCGCGTCCGCGACCATCTCGCCCAGCAGGCGCAGCCCCAGCTCCCAAAAGCCGGGATTGGTCACATCAACGCCGAGTTTCGTCAGCAACACGTGCGGCGCATCGCTGCCACCCGATGAGAGCAACTCCAGATACTTCGGCACGAAACGCTCCCCGTCCTGCTTGTACTTCTGGTACAACGCGAGCACCAGCAACTCGCCGAAGCTGTAGGCATAGCAGTAGAACGGGCTGCGGATGAAATGGCCGATGTACGACCACCAGCTCGCGTAGCCCGGCGTGATCTCGACGACATCGCCGAACATCGCTTGATTGGCCCGCATCCACAGCTCGCCGATCGCGTCCGCCGACAATTCGCCCTTGCTCTGCCGCTCTGCGTGCAGGCTTTGCTCGAAGCGTGTCAGCACCACCTGGCGGAAGACGGTGGCGAACGCGTCCTCGATCTTGCCGCACAGCATCGCGAGGCGTTGTTCGGGATAGCGTTCCTGCAATCGGCGGAAGGTCAGCATCTCGCCGAAGACGCTCGCCATTTCCGCAGTCGTCAGCGGCGTGTCACATTGCAGATAACCCTGGCCGCGCGAGAGATATTGATGCACGCCGTGACCGAGCTCGTGGGCGAGCGTCATGACGTCGCGCAGGCGCTCCGTGAAATTCATCAGGATGTACGGGTGAGCGCTCGGGACCGCGCTGGCGGAGAAGGCGCCGCCACGCTTGCCGTCGCGCAGCTCGGCGTCGATCCAGCGCTTGTCGAAGAAGGTGCGGACGATGCCGCCCGCGTCCTTGCTGAACGCGTCGTAGCTTTCTTGCACGATCGATTGCGCCGTCGGCCAATCGCATTTCGGCATCTCGCCCGAGAGCGGAGCATAGCGGTCATAGTCGTAGAGCTTGTCGAGCTTGAGCAACTTTCCCTTGAGCCGATAGTAGCGCTGCACAAGCGTGTAATGCTTCTCGGTCGCGCTGAGCAATGCTTCGACAACCTTGGCATCGATCTCGTTGGCGAGATTGCGGGCCGCCATCACATCGGGATATTTGCGTATCTGCACATCGGTCTGATGATCGAGCACCACCGTGTTGAAGATGAAGGTCAACAACCGCGATTGCGACTGCAATCCCGCCGACAGGCCATCGGCGGCGGCCTTGCGCACGGAACGGTCGGCGTCGTAGAGCTTGGCGAGGATTTGCTGCACGCTGAGCTGCGTGGTCGTGCCGTTGTGCGTGAACGGACACGTCATGCTCGCGGTCGTCTCCTCGAACAGCCGGCCAAACGCGCTCTTGCCGGTCATCGATTTGGTGTCAAGGATCTTCTCCTCCGGCTCGCTCAGATAATACGGCTTCCAGACACGTTTTTGTTCCAGCCAGTGCCGATACTTCGTCAGGCCCGGATTCGTGATGAGGGCCTGCGCGGTCTCGGCGGGGACGGCGACCCATTCGAGATCGAAGAAGATGAGATGTTTGTTGATCTCGGTCCGCTGTTCCTGCGTGCGCGACATCAGGGCGCCGTGCTTGGGATCATCGGTCTTGCCCGAGTGCAAGAGCATCGCGAAGATCGCGGGGCGATCCATCTGCTCGAACAGGCTCTCGAGTTCGCGTACCGCCTTCAGCAGAAAGTCGGTCTGCGTTACGGAGAGAGCTGAAATCTTGCCGCGGTGGTCCCGCTCGAACGCCTGCGCGCGTTTCATCGCCTCGGCCAGATCGCGATCGATGGCGGGGTCGTCAACGCTTTTGTAGAGGTCGCCGAGGTCCCACTGGATGCCGACGGCGCTGTTATCGTTCATTCGATGACTCCTATCGGAAACCGTGTGTCAGCCAAGTTAGCGTCATGATCGCGGCAAGGACGCCGTGCCATTGCAGACAATGCGGTGCGCTAAACCGCCAAGCGGACGATGACGACGCTTGTCGGGCGACGCGTCCTGGTAAAATATCCTGTGATGTTCCATCGACCCAAGGGATTGGCTGCATGACTGCGTTACGCACGCCCACGGGGCCAAAGGGATCCTGGCTCGCCGGCAATTTGCCCGACTTCCGCAAGCATCGGCTCGACTTCCTCACGCAATGCGTGCGCGACCATGGCGACATGGTCAAACTGCGCTTCGCTCATCGTAGCATCTATCTCACCAGCCATCCCGATCTTATCGAAGACGTCCTCGTCACGCACAGCAAGCATTTTACGAAACACTTCGCCCTTCGCCTCAACCCGGTCATCCTCGGCAACGGCCTGCTCACCAGCGAAGGGGACTTTTGGCTGCGCCAGCGCCGACTGATCCAGCCCGTCTTCAGTCGCACACGCATCGCGGGCTATGGCCCCGCCATGGTCGAGATCACCCAACGCCTGATCGCGAACTGGAAGCCGGGCGAACAGCGCGACATCCATGTGGAGATGATGCGCGTGACGCTCGACATTGCCGCCAAGACGCTGTTCGGCGCCGAGGTCGGCGATCAGGCCCATGCGATCGCGGAAGCGTTGGAAGTGGCGCAGGGCAATTTTCTCGAGCGATTCAACAGCTTGCTGCCGCTGCCGATGTGGGTGCCGACGCCCGCCAACCTGCGCATGCGCCGCGCGGTCAAGCGGCTCAATGACGTCATCTACAGCATCATCCAGCAGCGCCGGCAAAATCCGGCAGACCGCGGCGATCTGCTGTCACTCCTGCTCCAGGCTCGTGACGAAGACGATGGCACCGGCATGAACGACAAGCAACTGCGCGACGAGGCGATGACGCTCTTCCTCGCTGGCCACGAGACGACTGCGCTTACGCTATCCTGGGCATGGTATCTGCTCGCGAATCATCCGGAGGCGGAGGCGAAACTGGCGTCGGAACTGGACGCGGTACTCGGTGGGCGCGCACCGACGGTGGACGATTGGCCGAAGTTGAAGTTCACGGAAATGGTCGCGCTGGAATCGATGCGCCTCTATCCGCCGGCGTACGTGATCGGCCGCGAGGCGTTGATTGACCTCGACATCGGCGGCTATCATGTGCCGAAGGGGACGACGGTGCTGATGCCGGCGTGGGTCGTGCATCGGGATGCCCGCTGGTACGATGAGCCGGAGCGATTTCGGCCCGAACGCTGGGGAAAGGAGCGCGTGAAATCGATGCCGAAGTTCGCGTACTTCCCGTTCGGCGGCGGTCCGCGCGTCTGCATCGGCCAGCAATTCGCGATGATGGAGCTGATCCTGATTCTGGCAACGATCGGGCAGCGATTCCGCTTCCGCATGCAGGCGGGAAGGACCGTGACGCCGCTGGCATTTTTCACGCTGCGTCCGGCGACGGGCATTCCGGGCGTGATCGAGACGCGGTGATCCAACTCCAGGGCTGGTGGAGACATTGAATGGTAGACAATGACCTGCGTCCGATCAGCGAGATTTTGCCGCAGGACATCGTGGTCTGCGGTTTCCCGCGTTCCGGGCACACCTGGTTCCAGAACTTGCTCGCCGGCGTCGTCTTCGGCATCGATCCGGAACTCGCGCATGATTCACTGATTCAGGACCTCGTGCCTGATGTGCATTACAAGCGGTGGTACAAGCGCTATGGTCCGACCGCGTTTTTCAAATCGCACGCGCTGCCGCACAGGGAATATCGGCGCATCGTCTATTTGCTGCGCGACGGGCGCGATGTGATGGTGTCGTACTACCACTTCCTGTCGGCACTACAGGGACGCGTCGACTTCCTCAAGCTCGTGCAGACGGAACGCTGGCACGACCACGTCGAACGCTGGCACGCGAATCCGCACGGCGCCGAGATTCTTGTCGTTCGCTACGAGGATTTGCAGACATCCCCTGTCGAGCAACTGCGGCGTTTCTGCGTGTACGCGGGCTTGCAGCGTGAAGACAGCCATCTGGAGCGCATTGCGAACCAGGCGGCCTTTGCGAAGGCGCAGGCGAAGGAGCGGACGCAAGGCTGGGACAATCAGGCATGGCCGCGCGACAAGCCGTTCATCCGGCGCGGCCAGGTCGGTAACTGGCGCGACGAGATGCCGTCGGCAGTTCTGGACGCGTTCCTGAAGATCGCGGAGCCGACGCTGCAGCGCTTTGGATATGTGTGATCACGCGTAGCGACATTTCTCCAGCAAATCGCCAATCACCTCGCGGAAGCGCGTTGCCAGGTCCGCGTCGAAGTGATTGCGCCAGTCGCCGGCAACTCCCTTGCGGTAATGCGAATGCGGATCTTCTTTGCCGCGCGGCCGTCCGCTGACCGCCTCGAACGCGTGCGCCGCCAGCACCTCGTCGAGCACCCGGCGCGGCATGGCGATCTCGCAATGACGCAGAAGCTGCTCGAATACCGCTGCCTGGTTCGGCCCAATCAGATCCTCGTAGCGCAGTAACAGGACGCGTTCATCCCCGGCGCCAAGCCAGGATCGTTGCCGTTCGAACATGCCGCGTTCGCGCAGAAATTCCAGTGAGTATCCCAGTCCTTCTGCTTCCGACATCTGCGCTAGCTCGGCACGCACGCGCCGCACCTCGGCGGACGGCGGATGCGACAGCTTGAGTGAGAAGTACCACGACACCAGCACATCGCGCGGATCGCGCATCACGAAGAACGCCTTGTGCGCCGCAGGCTTCTCGATGGCGGCGAAGCTCGGATAGTCGACGTAAAGCGGCGACACGATCGTCCCCGGGGGAAACGGCCCGGTCTTCGTGGCAGGGATCAGCGCGTCGAGGCCGCAATAGCGATAGGTGCGCTCGTCGGCGAGTATGCCGCGCACCCACTGGCTGGCGGCCTTGTTCATTGAGCAATGGTAGATATTGACGCAGCGCGTCCGATGCTTGACGCAGAAGCGGCTCGCGCGATACCATGCTTTTGCCCGCGTTGGTATCCATGCCTGCCATGCCATTCGCTACTCCTTGCGTTATTGTGGAAGAAGGATAGCGTAATTCGGTTGTTGAGATCAACACGAGCCATTACATTAGTTGATCTGTCGCGCGGAGAAGCGTCAAAATCGTCCGCTCGGCGGTTTAGCGCACGACATCGCCACTGCGCGAGACGCGATTTGCGGCGACCTGGTGC
>DASRSQ010000653.1:0-6092 GCA_035656475.1 Gemmataceae bacterium
AGGTCAGCTTCCAAAAATTCGCGATCCCTCAGCTAAGCCTTGACGGGACACTAGTAAATTGTTGTACGACTGCGCCGATCCCCTTGGAAACAAGGGGGTTTGTGTTTGCCACCGGATGCTATCGAGGTATCTTCCGTGCCCGAATTGATTCGGCTGATGCCAGATGATGTCCCGACATGACACGAATTTGTGCAATTCGGCGCAAGCTTATGTGCCCTCGGATTGGCATTTTTTTGTCTGTCATCGGCAGGGATTGTTGCTGCTCCCCCTTTTTGTTCCCACTCGGCGGGGCGGGCAGGCTATCGACGGCCCGCTTCAGGCAAGCCCGCCTGTCGACGACGATAGGACTTTCAAAAGCACGGCGCCAAAGTCCCGGACGTCGAAGCCATCCGCTTTGACCCAGTGATTGTATGCGCGGGTTGGCTTAGGAATTCCGAAGGTCGCAAGGATCGAGTGCGCCGCTTCGGTCGGAAAGCGGTCAGTTGCGTCCATGGTACCGGGCCCTTTGAGGCGCATTCCGCGATGTCGTCGCCACCAGCTGCCAGCTTGTGGGTACGACATCGCGGAATTAACATTGTGTGGCCTGGATGGTGTCTACCGCGGCCTCGCTTCGCAAGGTACCTTGACAGGCGTTTCACCTCCCAAGCAGCGAATTGTTGACTGCGTACCAAAGCTCGTTCATGCGGAATGGCTTGCGCAGCAGGTCGACGCCTCCTTCGGAGAGGAGCTCGGCGGCCTGGCTGGTCTGGACCATGCCGGTGCAGAGCAGGATCGGCATGTCCGGGCGGGCCTGGCGAATGCGCTGGAAGTTGGTGCGGCCGTCTTCCTTCGGGATCATCCAATCGAGCACGACCAGGTCGAGGTGCTGATGCAGATGCTCCAGGGCTTCGGTGCCGCTGTTGGCGCAGACGACGTGGTGGCCGGCGATCTCGAGGAAGCGGCGGATCACGTCTTGCACCGCCAGCTCGTCATCAACCACGAGGATGTGCCGGCGCGGCGTCGCTTCCGGTTCCAGGACGGTCACGCTGCTCGCATCGGGATCGGGCGTCTTCTGCGTCATGCGCGGCAAGTACAGGCCGATGCTCGTGCCCTTGCCCGGTTCGCTGGCGATGGTGAGGAAACCTTGGTGGCCGCTGAGAATGCCGAAGGCGACGGGAAGGCCGAGGCCAGTCCCCTGGCCGACTTCCTTGGTGGTGAAGAACGGATCGAGCGCCTGGGCGAGGATCTCCGGCGCCATGCCGGTGCCGCTGTCTTGCACCTCGAGGACGACGTAATCGCCGGGCGGAACATTCTGCGGAAACGCCGGGAGTTCGCCGATGAAGTGGCGGTGTTGCAGCCGATAGACGACCGGCGCCGGCTGCGGTTTCGGCATCGCGTCGCGCGCGTTCAGGCTGAGGTTGACAAGCACCTGCTGCAACTGGTTGGCGTCGGCCAGCGCGACCCATGCGGATCCGCGCGGCGCCGGCTGGGCCTCCAGTATCACCTCGATGTTCAGGCTGCGCTGCACCAGATCGCGCGTCTTTTCCAGCAGCGAAGTGAGGTCGGTCGGTTGCCGCATCAGCGATGGCTTGCGAGCGAACGCGAGGAGTTGGCGCGTGAGGTTGGCGGCGCGGTCGGAGAGCTGGACAATGAAATCGAGGAACTCGCGCACCGGTTTGCTATTGCCGGGCTCGCGCAGCGCCAGCGTGGCGTACCCCTGGATGCCGGCGAGGAGGTTGTTGAACTCGTGGGCGACGCCGCCGGCGAGGGTGCCGACCGATTGCATCTTCTGGGCCTGCACGAGCTGGCGCTGCATCTGCTTGCGTTCGGTGATGTCGCGGTAGATGCCGACGAAGTGCGTCATCTGGCCGCGGGCGTCGAAGATCGGCGACAGCGTCAGCGACGTGTCGAGCAGCGTGCCGTCCTTGCGTTGATTGACGAGCTCCCCTTGCCAGCTACGGCGATCGTGCAGCGCCTTCCAGATATCTGTCATGATCGCCGGAGGCTGCTGATCGCTGTGAAAGAGTTGCGTGGCATCCTCGCCGATGATCTCATCCCGGCCAAAGCCGAACAGGCGTTCGAGGGCGCTGTTGACGTGCAGGACGACGCCGTGCAGATCGAGGATGAGGATGCCATCCCGGGCCGATTCGAGGGCAGCGATCAGGAGGTTATTGGTATCCTGCAGGCGATGACGCGTGACCGCCTCGGCAACTCGCTTGGGCAGTTCCGAGAGATAGGCACTCGACGGATCGCGGACGAGGTAATCGACGGCCCCTTCGCGCAGCATCTGGGTCGCAAGCTGTTCGTCGCCATAGGCGGTGATCATGAGGACGGGCGTCTGGTTGCCGTCGTGGCGCAGCCGCTGAAGCAGTTCGGAGCCTTTCATGTCTTCGAGGACGTAGTCAAGGAGGACGAGGTCGAAGGTGGTCTGGGCGAGAACGATGAGGGCGTCGGCACCGGCATGGCAGACGGTGACGTGGTGCCCGGCGCGTTCCAGGCACAGACGCGTCACGAACGCGATGTCGTCGTTGTCTTCGACCAGAAATAGCCGCAGGGCACTGGACATGATCTCATCGATTGGGAACGGTCACGCTGAAATGAGCATCCGCGCCTCCGGTTGATAAAGGCCCAATGACGGCGCCACACAGGGCAAGCCATTCGCGGGCAAGCACGATCGGCAAGCGCTCCTCCAGGCTGCGCGGTTTGCCAGCCGATGGGGGCGCGGGAGCAGCGGGCTGCTCCTCGATGCAAAACGTCAGCTCGACGCCGTCCGCCGTTTCGCGCGAGGTCGCCGATACTCGGCTGCGCTGCGCGTCCGCGTGGGTCAGGCCAGCGTACATTTCCAGAAGCGCCTCGGCAAAAATGCGGGCGTCGCCGGTCACCTTCGGCGTCTGCCATTCCCATGCGAAGCTGAATTGCCGACCGGGATATCGACGTTGCAACTCCCCTTGCAATTCACGCGCTAGCTCCGCCAGGGCGATTGGCTCCGACCGCGCCGCTCGCGTGGCCAGGCCAGACATCTCCTTCAGGAAGCGTACCATACTGCTGGCGTGCTGGCTGGCATTTTGCAAACGCCGCAGGAATTCCTGTCCCTGCTCGCTCAGTCGTTCGGTCTCCTCCAGGCTCATCAGTTTCAGGAGGCTTTGCAATACGACGAGCTGGTTGGGCAGGTCATGGTTGCAAACCTTGTGCATGAGCTTCAGCCAGCGGTCGGCATGGACGAGCTCGCCGCTTGGAGTGTCGGAACGCCAATGATTCGCATTCATTCTGCTATCCGGGAAGATGCCACACAGAGCAACGGTTTAGTTATAGGAATTCAGCGGGCAAGGAAATGTCCGCAAACGCAACAGAGGAGGCCAGGACGCGGAGGTTGCCAGGCCGGCGCTAGGGCTGGCGATCTCGCTTTGGCAATGTGTCAGGCGGCGTGGTTTTCTTGGCGGTCGCGGCGCGATTCGTGTAAGATGTCTACGACATCGCACCATTCAGCCATCTCCAGCAAGGATCAGCGACGTGGCGGACGAGCTTGAGCAACTGCCGGTGTGGGTTCGGCGTATCGACGGCAGCCAGGTCCCGTTCGAGGCGGACCGCATCTGTCAGTCACTGTACGCCGCCGCCGAATCGCTTGGCACTGCCAGCGCCTTCCTCATTCGCGAATTGAGCGACGTTGTCTTGCACTTTCTCGCCCAGGCCGATTATCCGGCCATCCCCAGCACCGCGCAAATTGCCGAGCATGTCGAGAAGATCGTGCGCGAGGTTGGCCATCCCGCGCTGGCCCGGCGCTACGCCGAGCTGCGCCAACGCCCTGCCGAGGAAAGCGCAAAACGCCGGATCACGCTTGCCTGGCCAGGCTCCGCGGACGAACTGGCGCGCGATTGCCAGCGTGTCTATGCATTGGGCGCGATCTTTTCACGCGATATCGCTGCCGCCGTCGCGGAGAGGTTGCTGCATCTGGAGGGGTTGGAGGCGCCGGCGAAGCTGGCCAGCGTCATCGTGGAAGCGTCACGCCTGATGGAGCTCCCGTGGTGGCCCGCGCTGGCCGACTGGCGCCAATGTGCCGGCCGGCAGTGGATCGTCGATAGTCCGGAATCGCTGTGCACGGCCCGCATGCATCCGGCCCTGACGCCGCACTTGTGTGAACGTTTGCTGTCGCTGCCGATGCTGGGGCAGCGCGAGGTTGAACTGCACCTGAATGTCGCGGAGTCGTCGGAAGAGGCGGACAGCCCGCTCTTCCTCGGCGGGACCGACGAGTCCGCCCGCCAGGAACGCGTCAACTTCGTCGATGGCCTGCTCGAACGCTGGAAGGTACTCTCTGCCACGCAGGCGCCCGCGCTTGCCTGGCATCTCAACGAACGAAGCTTCGACGACGATGTCGAACGCCGACATCTGCACGAAATGATCCGCCAGCGTCTGCAAGGGCGCGCCGTCCACTTCGTCTTCGATCGTCCCCATTCGCCGGTCGCGCTGACCAACGGGCTCGATCGCAAGGGATCCGGCATCCTGATGGAAATCGGCCTCGACTTGCCCACGCTGGCGGCCCGGCCCGACATTCAGCGCGATGGCGCAGCCTTCCTCAAGAAGCTGCCGAGCCTGGCTCGCATGACCGTCAGCGCCGCCCGGCAAAAACGCCAGCACCTGCGCGGCTTGCCCGATGCTTCGCCATTGATGCGTCCATTCCTCATCGAGCGCGCCGCTGTACGGGTCACGCCGATGGGACTGGATGATGCGGTCGAGCGCATCACGGGCGCAAGCCTGGGACGCAGTCCGCTGTCGCTCGATTTCGCGGTGCGCGTGCTGCAGACGCTGCGTTCCACTTTGCACGACGCCGGACGTCCGCTCAGTCTCGATCTTCGCCTGGATTTCGCCTTGCAAGCGACGCCCGATCAACTCCCGCTAGCGGCAAAGCTGCACGCCGAAAGTGCGATCATCGCCTTCGGCGACGAGCATCCGATGAACGTCGACGCCTGCACGGAGTTGCTGGCGTCAGCGTGGCGCTCGACGCCGCTCGTTCGCATGCAACTGCAGAGGGCAGGGCAGATGCTGCAGCAAGGGGAATTGGGACTTTGAACGGAGTGTAACGAGCCGCGCCCGTCAGGAAGCGAACCCGAATCCCATGCGACGAACGAATCCAATGGATGCTACCACGCTTCCTCACTCACGGGCGAGGCTCGTAACACGCAACTGGACGCTGATCACGCTTCCGCGATCAGCACCAGCATGGAATGCGCCGCCACGCAGTACGGCACCTCGCTCGTGACGATCGGGCCCTCGTCGGGGCCGACGATGTCGAGCGGCGATGGCAGGCTCGTGTCGATGGCGCGGCGCCATGGCCGGCCGTTCGGGCTGAGCGGAATGCGGAAGAAGACCGCGTCGATCCATGCGTTGCACACGACATAGATGTCGCGATCATGCTCGCGCCCCGTCTGCGTGCCATCCAGACAGAACGCGAGCGTGCGGCTCGCATAAGAGAAGTCCGGTTCGAACGGCTCGACGCCGTGCCAGACGATGTCGGGCGTGAGGTCGCCGTGCGGGCCGGCGCCGCGGAAGAAGTCGCGGCGACGCAGGGCAGAGTGGCGCTTGCGCAGCGCCATCAGCATTGTGGTAAAGCGATGGAAGTCGGCGTTCGCGTCGCGCAGCCGCCAGTCGACCCAGCTAATCTCATTGTCCTGGCACCAGGCGTTGTTGTTGCCTCGCTGCGTGCGCAAGAACTCATCGCCGCCGAGCAACATCGGCACGCCTTGCGAAACCATCAGCGTTGTCAGTAGATTCTTTGCTTGCCGCTTGCGCAGTCGCAGGACGTCGAGATCGTGCGTCGGGCCTTCGACGCCACAGTTGAACGAGAAGTTTTCGTTCGTGCCATCACGGCTGTGCTCCCCGTTGGCTTCATTGTGCTTGTGGTTGTACGACACGAGGTCCCACAACGTGAAGCCGTCATGGCAGGTGACGAAGTTGAGCGAATGGCTCGGCAATCGGCCGGAATGCTGATAGAGGTCGGCGCTGCCGCAGATGCGTGTCGCGAGCGCGCCGGCCATGCCGTGATCGCCTCGCCAGAAGCGGCGGACATCGTCGCGATAACGGCCGTTCCATTCCGACCAGCGGCCGCCAAACGTCGGAAA
>DASRSQ010000654.1:0-9101 GCA_035656475.1 Gemmataceae bacterium
TGTCGAAGTTGCGAATGTGCAGCCACTGGCAACCGAACTCAGTCGCGAGGCGGCGCACGCGCGCGTCCTTCAACATGCGCTTCATCTCGGTCGCGAGCATGTCGGGTTCGTGCAACTTGTTAGCAGTCGCAACATCGGTCAGCGCCGCATCGGGAGCGGACGACCAGAGGAAATAGCTGAGCCGATTCGCGAGCTCCTGGTCGGTGACAGGCACCGCGTTCGACGCCGGGCCGGGCGATTCGAGCCGATACAGGAACGCCGGCGCGACCAGCACGCGCGCCAGGGTCAGACGAATCGCGTCGTCATGCGACATCTCCTGCTTGCGCAGCTTCTGATACAGACTCGCAAGGTCATCCTTCTCTTTCGCGGCCAACGGCCGCCGATATGCCTTCGCGGCGAACGCGATGACCGCGTCGAGGTGCTTGGGCTCCGTGTCGACGAGACTCTTCTTGAACGCGGCCGCGCGTTCGCCGAACGGCTTTTGCAACGGCCGGAACGGGCGTGGATCGCTGTCCTGTGTCGCATATTCGATGAGCTGATTGAGCGCGTCGACCTGCTTGACCGGCGAATGGCTGACGTATTCAAGTTCGTCCCAGAGCCGATCGAGCTTGCGTTTCTGCGTGTCGTCGAGCATCAGGCGAGCGAGATGGTGATCCTCGCGGAAAAACAGATTCAGCGTGACCACCTCGTCCACGGGTACGATTTTGGTGTAGCAGACGGCCGGCGGAAATAGCTCGCGAAACGCCTCGAGCGCCGTGGCAATGCGTTTGCTCGCCGGGCTTCCGGCGGCGACCAGAATCGGCACGCCCGGCTGGAGCGCCGCCGTCGCGCCGGGCTTCGACGTCAACACCTGCATTTGTGCCGTTTCGCGCGAGTCGGCGTGCAAGGCGACCGTGGTCGCAAAGTCGTAACCCGCGACGAGGTCGGCCGGCACGCGCACCTCGAACACCGATGGCGATTTCACGCAGAGGCTGGCCGCATCGACAGCGCCGCCGTCCGAGGGATGACGTCCAAAGAGCGCGGGATCGATGCCCCAGCTCGAACCGGTCGGCGCCGCGGGCTTGCGCGGCTTCGCACTGCGCGCTTTCGACAGCAAAGGTCCGTTCAACGATGCGAGCTGACGAATCAGCGATGCGTCGGCATCGCGCTCGGACCTGCCCGACGTCAGCAGCTTGGCGGTCGCCGTTGCGAGTTTTGCCTTGTCGGTCTTGTCCGCCGCGGAGCGCCACTGATCGAGCACGCTGCCGGCGGGGACGACGAAGCCAGATTCGCTGGTACCGGCGGTTGGCTCGGTGGTGAAGTGCCAGACGCTCTTGTTGCCGAGGCGATCGGCGTGCGGATTGCTGGCGACAAGGTCGCTTGAAACGTCCTTGGCGAGGTCCCACGTCTTGGCGCCGACGGTCAGCGAAAGATCGACTGCGGTCAGGTCGCACGAATGGTTGCTGCGCGGGCCGACAACGACGGCGATCACATCCCCTTCCTTGATGTCGATATCCAGCGGCGCGATCTTCGGTTCCTTCGCCCCCTGGGCGATGCCGGTCGCCAGGCGTTGGCGGGTCCCGCCGCGCCGCAGCTCGATCGTGAAGCTGACACCATCGCCGCACTCGGGATGCGCGTGCGCGATTTTCGATGTGATCCGCGCTTTGCCCGCGACGGGGCTCTGCCAACCGACGATGGCGTTCAACTTCGGCGACGGATGGACGGCAACGCTGTGCGGCGCCATCTTGCCTGGGATGCGCACCGCGGTGTCGGACGAATTGGCGACGACGAGCGGCGTCTCGCTCGTGCCCCAGCCGGCGATGAACGGATAGGCCTTGCTCGCCGGCAGTTTGGTGGTGAAGTGCCCACGGAGCTTCGCCGGCCCGCTGCCGAGACCGAGATAGTCGAGCCAGGCCGCGAGTACGACGGCATCGACCGCATGCTTCTTGGCGAGCGCCGGCAGATCGGGCTTCGCGGACGCGCTTGCCTCGTCGGCGGCCTGCAGGTATTTGTCCGTATCCGCGAAGATCTCGGCCCGCAACGCCGCCAGGTTGGACGCGGTCACGCGGACGTCCTTCAGCGCAATGTCCGGCCGATTCGCCGCGATGAAACGCGGCTGTTGCCAGACGACATGCGTGTCCCCGGTCGCGGCCAGGTAAAACGTGATGACGCCGTCTTGCGCCGGGGGCAGCTTGACGCGCAGGTCCTGCTTGACGACAAGTGGGTCAGCCGGCGTCATCCAGTTTTTCGGGCCGCCGATCTTGCCGATGTGGCCGACGGAGTTGAACTTCCACAGCGCGTTCTGCCAGCGCGAGATGTCGACGGCGAGCGCCCCGGCGTCGTCCGGCTTCGCTTGCCGCCAGCGCGCACGGACTTCGTCGAGCAACACCGAGGGCTCGCCGCCGTTGAGGTTTTGCCAGACGGCGCCGAGATATTTGGCGCTGAGACCGCATTCCCTGGCCACCGCGTCGATCGATTTGGCGCCCGAACGCAACGCCTCGCGCTCGGCCAGCGTCGCTTGCAGATACTTCTCGACCGGCAACCGGCCGCCTTGCTTCGTGTCCCATACCAGGCCTTGCAACTTCACCTGTGTGCTGGCAGTCGAATCGGAATACGCGCTGTACAAAGCGCGGATGTCGGCCAGGATTTCGTTCGTCCAGTCCTGCCGCGTAGTCGATGCGGAGAAGCGGATGCCATCGGGCAACAGCACCGCATGCTTGGCAACGCGCTTGCCGGCGTCGAGATACTTGCTGAAGAGGGAAGGGGACATGGCGAGGGCATCGCCCGTGTTGGTGAAGCCTTCTCCCGCGGCGCCGTCGACCGGGAACTCGCGCGCGGGCTCGAGCGTGGGGACGCCGGTCAGATCGCGCAGCGTGAACGTGTACTCGTTGTTGCTCAGACGCCGCAACGTCACCGGCCCCGGATCGCCGGCGAGAGCGCGGGCTTCCAGTTTCAGATAGCTGCGCACCCACGCCTGCACCTTCGTGCGTTGCTCATCGCTGAATTGCTTCGCATCGCGCGGCGGCATCTGGCCGGTCTCGAGCATCTCGAGCACCTTCTGCCAGACACGAGGCGCCTTGCGCACTTCCGCAAGTGACGCGAAATGCTTCAGATCAATGTCGGCTTCCGGATGCTTGCCCGAATGGCAGCGCTGACAGTATTGCACCAGCAGCGGCTGCACGTCCGACTTGTACGCTGACGCGAGCGTGTCCCACTTCGGCTCCTGGGCCTGCACCGGCTCGTGCGTTGACGACAGCCAGGCGACAGCGAGCGCGCCGATCATCAATGTCGCAACACCGGCAAGGCAACGCAGCGTCTTGGCTTTCATGTGGACCTCTCAGACGGATGACCTGTGGTGCGGACCGCATCGCCTGCACAGTCGCATCTCTGGCGCATTGTGCGAGCGAGCACGGCAATTGCCCAATCGAAACGTCACCTGGCAATGAATTTTTGATACACATCGACCGTCGCGCGGGCCATGTTAGATGCATGGAATCGCTCGCGCACCGCGCGATGCCCAAGCTGGCCGAGCCGTTGGCGTTTCTCCGGCTGTTCGATCAGTTGCCGCAGGGCCTCGGCCAGGGCGCGCGGATCGTCCGGCGGCACGAGCAGGCCCGCACCGGTTGCTTCGATCAACTCGGGGAACGACCCGTGCGCGGGCTGCACTACCGGCACGCCGTTCGCCCACGCCTCCAGCACGTACAGGCCCTTCGGCTCGCGATACGTTGTCGGCACCGATAGCACGTCGATGGATTGCAGGAAGCGCACCTTGCTCGCGTGATCCGGCGAATCGACATGCTCGAAATCGCCAAGCACGTTCGCGCGGGCCAGCTTCGCCTTCTGTTCGTCGAAGTAGAGCCGATTGTGATTGCCAAGCCAGCCCGACACGCGCAAGCGACACGGCGGCAATCCCGGCGTCTGCTTCAACAGGCAGAACGCGTCGATCAGGTTGTGCAACCCCTTCTCGTGCGCGATGCGAGCGAAGTAGCCGATCGTGAATGGGCCTGATTCGCTCCCTGACCGTCGCGGCTCGTTCGCGTGTCCTTTCAGATTGAGCCCGGGATGGACGACGTGGACCTTCTCGCGCGGGATACGCAAATATTCCGCCATGTAATCGGCATAGTATCGGCTCGTGGCGATGAAACCATCCATCGCCGCGCAGTGGGCGCTGATCAGATCGATGGCCTGGCCGCGCTGGTGGGCCGGCAGCATGTCGAGGAAGATGTCGTCCCCTTGCAGCGAGCCGATCAGCGGGACCTTCAGGCGTTCGCGCAATCGAGGAACCATGCCGGCGAGGATGACATTGCTAAGGTTGATGACCTCGGGCCGGACCTCGGCGGCGAGCCAGTCGACGAGCTTGTCGATCTCCTTGCTTTGAAATCCGTCATTCCCCTGCAGCATGGAAATCGTGAGATCGCCCAGCTTGGAGGCCTGAGTGCTGGAGGCGAAACGCGACACGAAGTTGAGCAGCCAGTTGGCGTCGAACACCCGATCGAGCCAGCGCGGCGTGTAGCGGAAGAGCGACACCTTTTGCTGCAGATAGATGTTGATGCCGCCGAAGAAGACGCGTGACTGGCTGATGTCGGTTTCGTCGGTGCGGATCGGCGTATAGGTCGGGATCAAAAGCGCGTCGTGTCCCTCGGCAATGAGGGCGGAAGCAAGCGTGTTGTCCCGCATGCAACTGCCGCAATACATGCCGGCGGCGCCCGCGGTGATGTAGGCAATGCGCATAGGGTTACTTTATCATAATCACCCTATTTGCTGTCGACGATTAGCGTGACCGGCCCGTCGTTGACCAGCTCCACCTTCATATCGGCGCCGAATCGCCCCGTTGCCACCGGGATGCCGAGCGCCTTGACGCCATTGATGAATTCCTCGTACAGCGGAATCGCGACCGGAGGACCGGCAGCATCGATGAAGCTGGGACGCTTCCCCTTGCGGCAATCGCCGTACAGCGTGAACTGGCTGATGATCAGCATCGCCCCGCCGACCTCGCGCAGGTCGAGGTTCATCTTCCCCTCGGCGTCGTTGAAGATGCGCAGCCCCGCGACCTTCTCGGCCAGCCAGCGCGCCTGCTCCGCCGTATCGCTGTGCGTGACGCCGACGAGCACGACCAGGCCGGAGCGGATTTCGCCGACGAGGGCGCCATCGATTTCCACCCTGGCGCGCGTCACCCGCTGCACGACGGCTCGCATGGAACACCCTCGCGTGATAAGATGAGCGCTGTCAAGCCCCGGATGAGCGCAGCGATTCCCGGGGGTAACCCGGATGGAGCCAACATGTCACAGCCGCGCGATTACTCTCCGCATCAGCAGAAAATCATCAAACGCTACTACGACAATATCGATACCATCGCATTGCAGCGCCTTGCCGACCTGGCAGGGGAATTGTACCTGGCGGAGGGTAAGAAAAAAGAAAAAGCCTGGGAGGCGGCGCGCAAGGCCATGGAAAAGCTGCAGGTCCCCGAATCGCGCATCACGCATCTCATGACCCAGCAGAAGCCAGCTCTCGTCGCGGAGCTGGTGAAAGAGTTGCAAGCAAAGAAATGATTCCGCCCGGCGGCTTGGCGCACCGTAACTCGCGCAACCACAAACTCCTCTGGTTCGGTCCGGCCATTTCCGTTATGGATGTATCCACGGCAATCCCCTGCGAATCTCAGAGGAGCAGCGAACATGCGCAAATGGCTTGGACTGGGCGTTCTGGCAGCCGCCGTGCTTGGCGCGATCGCGTACTGGCAATTCAACAGACCCGAGATTGTCGTCGAGCGCAAAACAACGGAGGAGCCAGTCGTCCAAAAATCCAGCGGCACCTCCAACGATGGCGACTCCGAGGCAAGCGAGGTGATCGAGCCGTTGATCGTGGATCGCGGCATGTCGCAGGAAGTAATGCCGCCACGCTTCGTTTCGATTGATGACGGCGTATCGCGCGTGGAGCTGACGCCCGGGATGAAGCAGCCGCCGCGCCCCGACACGGATGCGCCACGCATGCCGTATGCGGACGAGGTGACGGTTGTACCGGTCGCTCAGGATTCTCCTTGACGGCCAAGTTCGCGCCGCGGACAATCCACCTCGTCAGCAACGCGAACGAGGTGGGGCATGCGAAGATTGCTGGGTGGATTCATCATCGTCGTCGCCGTCAGCGCCAGCGCTGCCGGCGACGCGTCGTTTTCCAGAGACGTTGCAATCGTTGTCAAGCAAGGCCGCGGCAGCGCGGAGGGGCGCGCCGCATGGGACCGGCTCAGCCAGGCCGACGCCGACGTGCTGCCGGCGCTCTTGCAAGGCATGAACACGAAGGACACGGTCGCGCTCAACTGGCTGCGTACCGCGTTCGATCAGGTCGTCGAGCGCGAGATGAAGTCGGGCGGCAAACGCATCGATACGAAAAAGATCGTAGCCTATGTCAAGAACCCTGCCAACGCGGGACGCCCGCGCCGGCTGGCGCTCGATCTGCTCGAACGCCTGCAGCCCGGGGCCGCCGCCGCAATCTGTCGGGACGGTCTGGACGATCCCGAGTTCCGCTACGAAGCAGTCGCACAGTTGCTCGATCAGGCGAAGGCGAGGAACGACGTCAAACTCTACCGGCTCGCTTTCGACAAATCGCGCGATATGCTGCAAGCACGCGCCGCCGCTCTTGGCCTCAAGAACGCCGGCATCGACGTCAGTGTGGCCCGGCACATGGGTTTCCTGCTCGACTGGCACCTCGTCGGCCCCTTCGATGGCAAGAACCAGAAGGGCTTTCGCACTGCGTATCTGCCCGAAACAGGAATCGATCTGAAAGAGCAATTCGATGGCCAGAAAGGCAAGATCCGCTGGAAGCCGATCCATGTCACTGAGTCGGCCCTGACGTCGAAGGATCGCCATCAGGCCCTCGTCAACCTTGCCTCCAAGGACGCTCTCGGCAATGCCGACGACGCCGTCGCCTATGCGTATACGGAAATTGTCGTAGCGAAGCCGATGAAGGCCGAGATGCGCGGAGCAGCCGATGATAACCTGACGGTGTGGGTGAATGGCAACAAGGTCTTCGGCTTCGAGGAATGGCGCAACGGCGTCCGCCACGATCGGCATCGTTTTCCGGTCGAGCTGAGAGAGGGCCGCAATGCGGTGCTCGTCAAGGTGTGCCAGTCAGCGGCGCCGAATCCGGAGCCCAACTGGGAATTCATGCTGCGCGTCGTTGACGCGACCGGCAAGGGAATCGAGATGAAGTGAAGTATTTCTCCCCTCTCCCTCTGGGAGAGGGGCCGGGGGTGAGGGCTGAAGCACGCGACGACTGATAATTCGGCCCTCACCCCCAACCCCTCTCCCAGAAAAAGAGGGGAGCCAGCTTTGCCCCCGGGAATCGCTGCGCTCATCCCGGGGCTTGGGGAATACCATGAAACGGCTCTGCATCATCCTGCTTTTCGCGATGACAACCCTTGCCCGCGCCGACGATTGGCCAGGCTGGCGCGGCCCCAACAACCGCGGCGTCTCTAGCGAAAAGAAGTTGCCGCTCGAATGGTCCGCCACGACCAACGTTCGCTGGAAGGTCGCGCTCTCCGGCGCCGGCGTCAGCAATCCGGTCATCTGGAAGGACCACATCTTCCTCACCGCCTCCGATGGCCGCGAGAACGATCGGCTGCACGTCTACTGCTATCACCGTGACGATGGCCGGCTCCTCTGGCACACCAAGCTTTTCGGCTCCGCGCCGACGGATCTCTACGCGCCGGGCGGCATGGCGGTCCCGACTCCCGCGACCGATGGCAAGCGACTCTATGTCCTCTTCGGCACCGGAGATCTCGCCGCCCTCGACTTCGCCGGCAAACCCGTGTGGATTCGTTCGCTCGCCGACGAATATGGCCCCTTCCGCAATCGCTGGGGCATGGGGACCTCGCCGATCCTGGTAGGTGAAACTATCTACGTGCAGGTCGATCACTGGAGCCAGTCGTATCTGCTTGCCGTCGATGCCAAGATCGGCGCCAATCGCTGGAAGACGAATCGCCCCGGTTCCGTCAACTGGACCAGCCCGCTGGCCGTCAAGGTGAAGGACCGCACCGAGATCATTACCTTCGGCACCAACTTCGTACGCAGCTATGACGCGGACAAGGGGGCCGAACTCTGGCGTGTCGACGGCATGCATTTCCAGTGCATTCCCAGCCCCGTCGTCATGGACGACATCGTCTTCGCCTGCTCCGGCGAGAACACGATGGCGATCAAACTCGACGGCAGCCGTGGCGACGTGACGAAGACCAACGTGCTGTGGAAGAACAAGAAGGCGACCGCGTTCGTGCCATCACCTCTGCTATACAAGGGGCTCATCTTCCTGCCCGGCGACCGCAGTTTCGTGACTTGCTACGACGCCAAGACCGGCGCTCAGCTCTGGAGGGAACGGCTCGGCGACCAGTATCACGCATCCCCCGTCGGCGGAGCCGACCGCGTCTATCTCACGACGAAGGAGGGATCGGTCAAGGTCATCCGCGCGTCGAAGACGTTCGAGTTGTTGGCGGATAATCCGATGGGCGAGATGATCGTCGCATCGCCGGCGCTATCCAACGGGCAGATCTTCCTGCGCGGCGAGAAGCATTTGTTTTGCGTCGAGGAGAAGTGACGTTCCCCGTCACCCGGCAATCGCGTGAACATTCGGCTCCCCTCTCCCTTTGGGAGAGGGGTTGATGGTGAGCGCCGAATTTTCAGCGACCGGCGCTACGGCCCTCAACCCCGGCCCCTCTCCCAAAGGGAGAGGGGAGAAACGCAAGGTCACACGTAATCGATGCGAAAGGCCTTGTTGGTGATGAACACGACGACCACATCGGCTTCCGCGCTGGCGCCGTGCTGCATCACTTCGCCTTCGGGGAACCAGACGAAGTTGCCCGGGCCGAAGGTGCCCTTGTGCGTGACGAGGTTGCCTTCGAGCACGAACATGCCGTGGCCGCACGGGTGGGTGTGATCGGGGTTGATGACGCCGGCGGGATAGCGGACGAGTCGAACGATCATGCCGGTCTCGGGCTCGCTAAAGAATTCCTTGCGATAGATCGCTTTGCCGATCTTGTCGCTGAAACGCTCTTCCCAGGGCATCGCGTTCGTATCGACGGCGATGACTTGACCACTCATACGAATCCTCCCGTTTAGCCCCGCCTCGTAGAGGCGGGC
>DASRSQ010000655.1:0-4872 GCA_035656475.1 Gemmataceae bacterium
GAAGCAGCGCGTTCCCACGCAGAGCGTGGGAACGAGGAGTCCCTGGGAATACATTGGACATAAGCCGCTTAAGCACGCTGCGACTGCTGCGTCGCCAGCGGCGAATGGAGCAACCACATGCTGACTACTCTGACATTTCTCGCGTTGACAACCTGCACCATCGGCCAGGGCGACGCGCCGGTTGAGGCCGACGTCGTGCTGCGCGGCGCCACGATCTATGACGGCAGCGACAAGCCGGGCAAGGTCGGCGATATCGCGATCAAGAAGGATCGCATTGCCGCCGTCGGCAAGTTCGCGGTCAATGGCTCGCCGCGCGTGCTCGATTGTGCCGGGCTCGTCGTCAGTCCCGGCTTCATCGATCTGCACACGCACAGCGACTATCCGCTGCAGGACAAGAAAACCAGCGGCAACTTTAACTATCAGGCCCAGGGCGTCACCACCGTTGTCACGGGTAATTGCGGCGCCGGGCCCGTCGATGTCGCCGGCTATTTCGCCAAACTCGAAAAAATCGGGGTCGGCACCAACGTCATCCACCAGGTCCCGCACAACGATGTCCGCATGAAGGTCATGGGCAACGCCAATCGCGAGCCGACGGCCAAGGAGCTCCGCGCGATGGAGGAACTCGTCGAGAAAGGCATGAAGAATGGCGCCTATGGCATGGCGACCGGTCTCATCTACAATCCAGGCACCTATGCGAAGACCGACGAGCTCATCTCCCTGGCTGCGATCGTCGCCAAGTTCGGCGGCTTCTACGCGAGCCACATCCGCGACGAGGGGAGCGGCGTTCTCGTCGCCATTGCGGAGATCCTCGAGATCGCCCGCCGTGCCGGCATCCGCGTGCATATCTCGCACATCAAGGTGTCGGGCCGCAGCGCCTGGGGCAAGGCGCCCGATGTGATCGCGACGCTGCGCCGGGCACGCAAGGACGGCATTCTCGTCACCGCCGACCAGTATCCGTACACCGCAAGCAGCACCTCGCTCACGGCAACGCTTATTCCCGCCAAGTATCGCGAAGGCTCGTCCAAGGAGATGATCGCCCGCCTCGACGACGCCGAGATCGGTCCCAAGATGAAGAAGGCCATCCAGCAACGCATCGACAGCGCCGTCGGCGGCAAGTCGATCAAGATCGCGCGTTACACCAAGCACCTCGACTGGCAGGGCAAGGACCTGTTCGCGATCGGCGCGGCCGAGAAGAAGCCGGTGCTCGACATCGCCATCGAGATCACCCGCAACGGCGGCGCCCAGATCGTCAACTTCGGCATGAGCGACGAGGACGTCCGCCTCTTCATGAAGGAGCCGTATGTCGCCACGGCGAGCGACGGTAGCTCGATGCTGCCCGGCAAGACGGTGCCACACCCGCGCAGCTATGGCACGTTCCCGCGCAAGATCGGCCGATATGCGATCCAGGATGAGGCGATCACGCTCGAGCAAGCGATCCGCAGCGCCAGCGGGCTGCCGGCCGACATCCTCAAGGTGCCGCAGCGCGGCTACCTGAAAGTCGGCTACTTCGCCGACATCGTCGTCTTCGATCCCAAGACGTTCCGCGACAAGGCGACATACGATTCGCCGCACCAGTACGCGACCGGCGTGCGTCATCTTTTCGTCAATGGCCAATTGGCAATCGAGGACGGCAAGAAGACGGAGACGCTGGCGGGCAAAGTGTTGCGGCACATATCCAAGTGACTGGCAGCGTAGGGTGGGTCGAGCAACGCGAGGCCCACCGGTAGTGGCAACACGCCTGCTGGCGCTATCGGTGGGCCTCGCATGCGCTCGACCCACCCTACGTCTCTGGCATAACCTAAGCAAGGCTGCCTTATCAAGCGAGATACTTGAGCGCCTCGACCAGACGATGCGCGATTTCCGGCGGCTTCACGAGCGTCAACGCCTGCGACGAACGCAGGCCGGCGATGGAGACGGCGATCAAGGCCATGAGATTGCCGACCAGTCCAACGCCGGCGGCCGGGGCGTCGCCATGGTAGGTGCTGCCGGTGCAGACGATGAGGAGATCGATGCCGATCCAAAGGGCGAATGTCGCGCTGAGCGCGAGCGAACAGGTCGGCACCCAGAGGAGGAACTCGTCGAGCACGATGCGGCGCATGCGCTCGATGCCGCAGTAGACGCAGATGCCAGCGACCAGCATCACCCCGGCGGAGAACAGGACGGTCCAGCGCAGCCAGACGGGATGGTTGTTGGTGCCGTCGACGAGGATCCACCAGATCATCGCGTTTGCCAGCAGGCCCATCGTGCCGATCCAGCAGGCGTTGGTGAGCGACACGGAAGCGTGCAGCGCTTTTTCGAACGCGGCAAGCGCTTTCCAGTCGTCATCCGTCATCGGATAGCGCTGATTCAGCTCATCCTGGTCATACGCCGGCTTCCCGCCGCGCCGTCGCAGTGCCATCATCACGGCCAACGGGGGCAGTCCGTCGTAGATCTGATTTTCGAGATTGCTCGGCTCGCGCGGATCGGGCTTTTCGGGGGCGCCGGCAGGCTCGCCTTCGCGGATTTGCGGCGACGCCGATTCGCGATACTTCGCGTCGATCAGGATCAGCGTTCCGCAATGCGGACAGCGAATCTTCGAACCGAGCAGATCGTCGGGCAATTCGATCGGACAGTTCTCGGCAGGGCATCGCAGCCGCATTCGCTCACCTCGAAAACGGAAGGATGAAGGCGGAAGGATGAAGGATGAACGGCAAATCCATTCATCCTTCATCCTTTATCCTTCATCCTTTATTCGCTCGTTCGATCTCGGACCTGCTGAAATCGACGCCGATGACGGTGGTGGCGGAGACGTCTTTGCCGTCGACCTTGACGAAGCCGCGGCGGACCTGGACGCGCCAGGTGTAAGAGTCGTCGGCTGCCTTCGCGATCTGTGGAATGTCCTTTTTGCGGAACCCGATGTCGGAAGTGAGAGCAATCGTTACTTCTTCCCCGGCGCTGAGCAAGGCGAAGCCGCGCGCGTCGTCGGCAGCCTTGGGGTCGGTGTGGTAGCCGAGATCGACAGCGTTGAGCCGGAGCGAGCCCGACTTTGATTCCAGGTAGCTATAGGGCTGGATGAGCCCCTTGGGCCGCAGATAGGAGCCATTGATCGGCTCGAACTTTGTGCCGGTGGAAACGTTCCTGGCTTTCAGGATCAGCTTGATGTCGCCGTCGGGCGTGAGCATGACATGGGTGGGCGTGAGGAGGAGATCGCCGGCCTTGATCGACTTGCCGATGGTGGTGCGTTGATGCTCGGCAAGAGGTGTATCGAACTTGGGCCCGTAGCGGGCGCCAGAACGCGGGCCCCCCTTGTCCTTGCCCGCAGCTGGATCGATCAGGTAGTCGAGCGGATGGGCCGGCTTGGGTTGGACAAAGAGGAGATACGCAATGAAGGATGTCGTCAGCAGCGCATAGGGAACCAGGAAGATCAAGATCAAGAGCGGGATGACGCTCTTGTCGAAGGTGGGCCTGCGTTTGAACTGGCTGAAGTCGGTCTCCGCTTCCCCCGAGGGCGCGGTCGCTGCCTGCGGAATGCTCGCAGGCGTCGTGTCAGCGGGAGGCAACGGCGAGGGGACTTCCATCTTCGGCGACAGCGGATTGTCGATCACCGAGTCCGATTCTTCGGGCCCGCCGAAGATGCTTTCGCGCTGCTGGATCTCCATGTTCGGAATCCCAGCCGGCGGTTGCGGGGGCGGAGAGGGGGGTGGCAGCGTCGCTGCCTCCGAGGCCGGCGAGGGCGTCTGCACCACCGACTTGCAGTGCGGACATTGCACCTGCATCCCCATGTGCTCCACGCGTATCCCGATCAGCTTCTTGCACTGCCCACACTGCAACTGCACCGTTTCCATGCGATCTCCCAAACCTCTGCGGATTCTTATCAGCGAACACGATCAACGACCCCACCCAGCCCAACCGAATCAATTCGGCCGGACAGGCGCTGGCGTTGTGGCAGGCGATTGCTGGCATCGCGGGATTTCAACCACGTTCCCCAACGTGCCTGAAGTAGCAGATGTGATTAGGTTAACAGAAAGCCGCACGACTGAGAAGGTGTGTTGCCGTACGGACCGAGGAATCAAGCGCGGCAACCGATTCGGTTGCCGCGCTTCCCGTCTAAGCGGCGATCAATAGTACTCATAACCGATGTAGAACGTGATCCGCCCGTCGGGCAGGCGGCGGATGTTGGTGATGTGCACCGGCGTGCCGCCGCCGAGCTGCGCTCGGCTCGACGGCGTTGTGAACGGCGTGAACGAGCGGTTGGCGGCACTCGGGAACGGCACCGAATCGAGGAAGACGCGCGGCCCCGTCGGGCCGTCGACGCCATGCGACTCCTCGAGGATCGGGCGATTCTGTACGACGCGCCAGATCAGCAATCCCTCGGCGGGCAGGCTCGCGTCGAAGCCCTTTTTCTTGCGATTCTCCAGCAGGAAATACTCGCTGCCATCTGGCCGGGCGAGGACCTTGAAGCATTCCTTGTTCGACGTTTCGATCGGCGACAGGATCAGTTTCTGCTTGACGCTGGGGTCGATGACGGCCGGCTTGATCCAGCCGAGCTGTTCCTTGGACCAGGCGCAGAAGTGTTGCGGCTTGCCGCCGCCGACCTGGTTCGACATCGCGCACCAGACGCCGACGCCTTCGGAACCCGGATTCTCGGGGCGAGCGTAGAGGTCCGGCAGGCCGAGCATGTGGCCGAACTCGTGGCAGATGACGCTGATGTCGCACATGCGGGCGCCGCCTTCCTGAACGATGAAGTACGGCCACGACTTGCCCTTGTGATTGAAGTTGGCCTTGTGCGGCCAGTAAAGCCCGCCGCGATTGGTCTGCACGCGATCGCCGGCGTAGAGGAAGAAGATGCCGTCGAAATCATTGAGCGCGTCGTTGCCTTCGCGGGCCAGCAGC
>DASRSQ010000656.1:0-8019 GCA_035656475.1 Gemmataceae bacterium
GTCGCGACTGATCCCAGTCCAGCACAAGCTGCACGGCTACCTGCTCGAATATCAGGAAAGCCTCGACTGGAAATCGCAGCCGCCCGACAGCCCGCTCTTTCGGTCTGTTGCCGGCCGCACCGGCCTGCTCACCGACCAGCCGATGCGCAATATAGATGTCTGCCGCATGGTCAAACGCCGATTACGGGCCGCCGGAGTGCCCGACCAGTTCTCGCCGCATTCGTTCCGCGTGGCCACCGTGACCGATCTTTTGACGCAGGGAGTTTCCCTTGAAGACGTGCAGTATTTGGCTGGCCACTCCGATACGCGCACGACAAAGCTCTACGACCGCCGGAAGCAGGAAGTGACGCGCGGCACTGTCGAGAAAATCTCGATCTGATTCGGGCGGAAGCTGGAATCCTTAAACCCTTTTCCCTCGTGCCCGGCGGCCATGTCCTGCCTGCACCAGCTCGGTCAAGACTGGAAGGACCACTCCGGCTGCTCAACAGCACTGTCGCCGTCTTTCATCGCGGGAAGCTTTCTCGCACGACCACTGCCCCTCTATGATGATCGAAAGGAGATTGCCGATGACAAGCCAGCTTTGCGCATTCTGCGGGAACGATGACTCGGACGAGCGGCTGACGACAGAGCACTTCGTTCCCCGTGCCTTGTGGGATGGTGCCAGGCCACCGTACACCAGAACAGTGCCCGTGCACGACACATGTAACCGCCATTTCTCTGGCGACAACGAGTATTTCCGCGATGTACTGGTTATGGAGGATGGAGCCAAGGCGCACCCAGAGGTTCAAAAGCTGCTCAAAGGAAAGATAAAGCGAAAAATCCACAAGCGCCCTGGTGCCATTAAAAACGCACTTAAGAATCTCCAAATGAGGGAAGTCCGGACACCTGGGGGCCTCTATCTTGGCCATGCACCTTCATTTTCAATGGACTGGCCGCGAATTCGGCGAGTGCTGCAAAACGTAATGAAGGGCATCTTCTACAGCGTCCAAAACCGGCCTTTGTCTGCTGACACGGTCTACCAAGTAGTTCCCATCGAAAGTCAAGAAGACGAGCGGGCTCTTGCTGACCTCGAACCCTTAATCGCCCAAATGAATCCTTGGGTCGGTTTTGGCGACGATGTGTTTGCTTGCCGATATGTGTTCGAGGAAAAAGCAGGCGATGTCCTGCTTTGTTTCATGCAATTCTACAGGCATCGCATCTTCATGGGATCGGCAATATCCAAGGTTGTTAGTGATCTAGCGGCCGCAAAGGCCAGAGAGCCATTCGGGCACGAACAGAAGTGACCGCCACAATGGGTTTGCGGGGCCGCTCGCAAGAAGGAAATCGTAATGGCGAAGAAACGAAAAGACTGCAACAATTGCGACAAATATAGAAAACGGCATCATAACTTTTGCCGCATGTGCGGGAACGACTTGAATCCTGGGCATGTGCGGTACGCGCGAATCGCTGTCGCCTATTTCACCAATGAGAAGTACTGCGGATACTGCGGCGGCCCGAAGCACGTCTGCAAGTGTGTCATGCCTCCGAAAAGGAAGAAGAAGGCAGAGCCGACCGAGGAAGAGGGCGAATAAAAAACCCCTCGCCCGTTTGAATGTTGCGGGCTATCTACCCAATGTGGGCATGACGGTGGAGTTTGCACCTCGCCTGCGACGACCGCGTGCTTTCGGGCTCCGCTCTGCTTCGGTCGCTATGCGACGGCTTCGCCCCCTTCCGCCCCCTGGTGCGACGGCCTGACGGCCTAAAACGGTCGCCTTCGGCGCTGACGGCTTGCTGAAATTCTTCGGGGGAAACTCCCCCAGCCCGTCAAGGATGCCCTGCCGCGGCGGTCGCGGCCTCCTCCCGATCTTCCTTCGCTTCGCTCCCGTGCAGAACGGTGCCCTCCCCGCCCACCGTCCTTGACTGGCTTCCCCCTTGATCGAGGTCTTTCGACCCCCTTGCTCTGAAAAAGAGCGCGGGGCTCTTTCCATTTCATTGCAAGAGGAGACAGGCCATGTTCTATGTCATCTGCCCGAACTGTCAGTCGCAGGTTGAAATTCCCGATGAGGCGGTCGGAGCCGATCGCAGCGACCCGTGGAACGTCGCCCATTGCTACGAATGCGACAGCGCCTTCGACTACGACGACGAGGAAGTCATCGAGGCACCAGCCAGCGACTGATGCGGGCCAGTGTGCCAGGGGCCGGAATGTCGCCAATGACCACACGATGAGCCGGCGCTGTCGCACCGCGTCTGCCGGTCACGGCCGGCTCCGCCTCTTTTTGCTAGCCCCTCGAAAAACATCCGTCGGCCATTCGAGGTTCAGTATGAATGGCCGGATGATAAGGGCTGACGGTTTCTTGGCGCACTTCCTCGCCTGCCTTTCGAGATACCGCCGCAAAGCGTCAGCCGTCGCCGGCTTCTCCCCAGCATCGCGCGCCCAAGTGCCAACACGTCCCGACCATCCAACAAGGAAAATCCCGTGTGTTCGTTTCTCTGGGATCAGGTAGCGGTTGGCCAGTTGGAGCCTTAAGCCAGTTGACACGTTGTGCTTCCGATCTTGGTTGTCCGACCACTTCGCCTCAATTACGAGCATCGCTTTGCCGCCATCCACAGTCGGCACAGAGACTAAAATATCTGTGCGCTGGCGAAAACTTTCCTGGCACTCGCGATGGAACAAAACCTGCGTGCCTAACTCGCCTGTAATCTGCGGCAGTAGATCGGTTAGGCGGCATACAATAAATGCCTGAAGTGCTCCCTCATGGCGCTTTGTGATCGCTTCCCCCGGTAGGTACAACATCTCAACGTAGCGGCCGGTCGTTTCCTCAATGCGCTCAAGTAGCTCCGTAACGACTTCCAGTAGGTCGTCATTGTGCCGCACTATACGGAAGTTAGGGTTATCCGCCAGTTCGATGACTTTGGCCAGCGGCAAGAACCCAGGCGGGCCCACATCCAGTGCTTTGCTCGCAGCGCCAATGGCCCTCACTTGGTCATACCACGCGCGCAACCGCGGTTGTTCTGCCACCAATTGTTCGAGCACCCGAATGTCGGCCTCTGTCCGCCGGCTCCATAAAAAGCTGGGAATGCGGCCGCGAAGCCACGCCAGCTCCTTCTCCGCAGTCACCCAGCCGTCCAATTCCTCATCGTCAGCCGGTGGCACAGCGTCATAGAGCATGCGAGCCAGGTCGAGTAGTTGGTTGGCCGACCAAGACATCAGGTCCCCAGCCGACGCGCGCCCTACACCATAAAGCGCCGGTAGGTCAACCAGAGCGGCCTTTCTTCGACGTTCAAAATCACTGATCACAAACGGCCATGCTGCAGTCGGATTTAGATATACCAGCTCATTCAGCGCTGCCTGTCGAAGCGGTCCTTCCTGCCGTTGCGAGATGATTGACATAACGACAACTTCGGCCTTCGCCGTTCGGCTAGCGAAGACACGAAATAATTCTGCTCGCGCGGCATCCGCATAGCGGTCGTTCTCGATAAGGGCTTTCACACGCTCGGAGAATCGCCTTGACCAGTACGCCGCTTTGATTGCGTCGGCGGCAACGGCTACCGTCGAACCACGATCCAACTGTTGCTCGATTGCCTTGAGCACTACGTCTTCGGTCGCCGTTGCTGCCACAGAAAAACAAATGTCTAGTACCTCGTCGAAACTCTGTATAGTGACGACAAAGGCGGCAGGGAGCCATTTACGGATCATCTCATCGTTGAGCGTGAATTGGTTGCCACGAAAGCTGACGACCGCCTTGAAACAATAGGCGTCGAACAGAATCGACGCAGGAAACGTTGTGCCGGTCGTTGGAACAGGGCCCGACCCCGAAATCAAGGCTGTCTGGCACACATCGAGTACCTCTTCGCGAACCTCGTTCGGCAAGTCGTCCCACGTACCAACGAGGTTTCGGGGCCTCGCCTGATCACTAGCGAAGCAAAGCCACGACAATTGCCGCATCCGTTCGACCGACGACAACTTCGCGCGGTCGAGCACCTGCCGGACGGCATGGCCGATCGTCACCTTTTTTTGCTCCCAATCCTGCTCCTGGCGCGCCAGCTCTTGCTTCTGTTTCTCGATGGCCTCTTCCGCCGTGCGCCTGGCGGCGGCAAGCTGCTGAATCCTGCCAGGCTGATGCAACTCCAGTACGATCCGTGCCTTTTCAGCCGCCTCAGAAGTCAAGTCGCCCACCAAGAAGGCGAGATCGTCCCAGACTTCAGGAAAGCCTTCGGCAAGCTCCGGCAACTGTCCAATGAGCCACTCGATGTCGTCGGCAATGAGCAACCACCGGTAATAGGGATGGAGGTTTCTATCCTTAACTCCGCGGTCTTTCTCGATTGATTCTCGGTAAAGCACTCGCCGCATTTTTGCGGAGCGCGCAAACGCCTGGGTGAGCAAACCTGGAACGTCCAAGCCGGCCCGCCGCTGAATTGGTAACAGTGCTAAGGGAAGAAGCGTCTCTAAGTCGCAGTCGGAAGGTTGCTCTGGCGAAAGCAATGTCCTTACCGCGGCGTGGAACAGTTGCAACGCCCAGAACTCACCGGAATCTGGCGAGCTTGCCCATAGGTCGCCTTCAAGGACCTTCGGGATCAGGCGGCCGACAAGCGTCCGGGCCGCAGTAAGGCTCGATGACTTCTGCATTCGTTGCGATAACAAATAGGTTCCATCTACATCATCCGACAGTTCCAAGGGCATCAACTCTGCCGCCTGCTCTGCTGTCCAGAACTCTGACTCAAGGAAACGCAGAATTAAATGGGCAATAAACGATCGCTGGATGTCCGTGTCAGGTTCTGCTGTGCGGACAAATTCGTCGAGTTCGTGTAATTGGGATGCCTCGGCAACCTTCAACATGACGCCGGCAGCCGTTCGGCGCAATTCATCAGGCTCATGTGGGTTGCGGAGCACCTCCGCGGCGACCGGAACAACGTCCGTTACGCTTAGCTCCCGTGCCAAGTCCAGTAAGAGAACCCGCGATTTCCAGGCACGCCGGCGGTTGGCGATACGTTTAGCGATCAACTTGCCGACGCCAGGCGTTCTCAGGAGCTCCAGCGCATCGAGCGCAGGCAGCTCCCAGGCGTGTATTGGGATAGGAGCACGCCGCGCCTCCGCTTCAATTTGATCCAAGAGGGAATCAACTTCGTCGTTCCGCAATTGAACCAGGTCAGATGGGAATGGTTTGCCGCCGTTTAATTCGTGGAGCCACCTGCGAACATCCGGTGTTGCGAGATTCTGTAAAAGGCCAATCACGGCGCGATGTCTGGGCTCAGGACCTCCGCGTTTGCTGGTCAAGAGCGCCAGCAACCGCGGTTTACGCCAATCACCCAGCCCAATGGCGCACATCCACTCCCGCACGTGCCGATCTACGAATCGCCCCTGCGAGAACATCTCAGTGCGCAAGGCAGCTCGCGCGTCATCAGGAGAAATCTCGCCAATAAGCGCTGGTCGCGCGAACGCACTGGAGACGTCGATCCCGCTGATGTCGTGGTCGCTCGTCCTGAAGTGCTCAACGTCGCAGAAGGTCATTGCGATCGCGAGACGAGCTGCCGCTGCAAAGCGCTTGTTAACCACCTCGGCGGGCGTTGGTGTTCTTGTTGGTTTGCTCCCCTTTTCACGTAAGAGTTCCTTGAGGACGCCTTCCCAAACGGCCCGATCGTTAAGATTCAGCACATTGCTCCCTGAAACAAGCGATTTCAGGTATTCCAGGGCAGCGGGGACAGACGCCAGCGATTGAAGGTGGAAACGCTGTATCAGCTCAAGAACCAGGGCAAAACGATCCCCGACGAGGTGTCTCGCACTTTCGGCGTCGAGCCCCAATAGAACAACCTCCGAAACTAAGTAGTGCAGGTCAGATAATCGCGGTAAAAGCCTCGGAGGAACCTCAGAGTCCCGGCAGAACATCAGCACTGTCAGTCTCTGGCGCGCCGAACCATCAACTGCCTCCAAGCAATCTAACACCCCGCCGTACGCGTTCGGCTCGATGGCCTCGCCATTGTCTATGCCGTCAATTATCCAGAGAGCTCGGTGGTCGCCTTGCAACCAGTTATCCCATCCAGCCGGCTTCAATAGCTTGCCCCGATGAAAATCTTGCATATCAAGCCGCCACACGAAGGCATGTTCCCCGTGACTGCTCGGCTGGTTGTAGATTTGGCGGCTAATGAAGGTTTTGCCAACCCAAGGATGACCGCGGATCAACACGGCTTGCCTCGACATTACCTCATCGAGGGAGAGCGTGTCTTGGGCCGCGACGACAAAGCCAAACTCGTCAGTCGCCACATTTGTGCGCTGGTCGTGAGGCAGGAACCGTCTGGTAATCGCCGATTCGGTCATGGGCACTCGTTCGGGGGCTGCCGATCATGAAATATCGAATGATCAGTTTAACGGGGCAAAAACGAATCAATCCAGTGCTGCAATGGTCTCGGTTTTGTAGTTGGAGGTTCCATTTCATTAGAAGAGGAGACGGGCCATGTTCTATGTCACCTGCCCAAGCTGTGGATCGCAGGTCGAAATTCCCATCGAGGCGGTCGGAGCGGATCACACCGACCGGTGGAACGTTGCCCGCTGCGACGAATGCGGCAACGCGTTCGACGACGGCGACGAGGAAATCATCGACGCGCGCGAAGCCGGTTAGCCGCCGCATCAACAATGGGTTTTTTGCCCCTCCCAACTGCCGCACCCGTGACGCTAGAATCAACGATTGTACCTACTGCGCTCAGAAATCTGTTCGAGCTCGAATGCCTGCGCCATATCGTTCTCCATTGACCACTCATTCCCATGAACCGAACTGCTCGAAACAAGATCATCGGTCCCATGAAGGCGGGCCATGCCGCGTATGTGACGACCATCGAGTTTTCGCCCCACGCGCAATCTCTCCAACGGAGGTTTGCTGCCTTCGCCCGATATCTGCAGAACCTGACGCGAAAGGACTACGGATCGCAGAACGCGCTGAAGGCTATGCCGAACCTTGTGCGGTTACTGTTTGGGCTACGGGAGGACATAAGGCGGTTCGGTTTGCCAGTGTACTCTTTCGATCTAGAAATCCAGACGATCAATCGAAGCATTATCGCAGGATTAGACGCGCGACTGGCACGCCAATATGCCGGCTTCGGAGCCCCTCGCGGCACAATCTCCTGGGGCGAAGCACTGCTTAACTGCTACCTCGATTTATTTGTTACTTTCACCGTCCTGAAAACTCCGAAAGAGATCGGGGCCAAGCCGGCCTACCTTATCAATCCGAGAACCGGTAAACCGAGGGAGCTCGAAATTGATGTCGTATTCGAGGGGTTCCACTTGGCCTTTGAGTTCCAGGGACACCCGAGCCATTATTCCGACCCTAGGACGCAGGCTACCGACGCGTTCAAGCTCGCATCACTGCCGGTCCTGTCGCGCATTCTTATACCCGTAAACGTCTGTCAGTTGCAAAGTACGGCACTTCAAACCCTCATTGCGAATTCGATGAAGGATCACGTGGGCCTCCACGACGTGCTGGCAACGGGCGATCCTTCCAGGTTCAAGCATGGCGCCGCTTCGCGCCAGCAGTTACTTCGGTTTTCGAAGGCAGTTCAGCGTCTCTATCTGGCGCAATCCATCTTTCGCCTAGCATTAGACTGGGTAGACACTAAGGCAAATGCATACCTGATGAAGCCGATGCATGCTGGCACGATCTCAGCCACAATTCCTGCACCGAGGCACGGCACCACCAATCTAGATCTGGATTTACCGCGCATTTATGCGAATCTGCGCCACGTGTCAAAGATCAGAAAGACGTAGATTCGTTTCGGTGCGGGCCGCGCAGGAAAAGAGCCGCCGCAGGCGGGGCAGGTACCTGGGCGGCCCGTGATTCAGCCTTTCGGCTGGGTCACCCATCAGCATAGCGATCGTCGATTTCGATGCAATCCCCGGCGCGACCATTTCCGCGGAACGCCGCACTCTCTCTTGGGTTGCAAAAACTGCTTGCTTTTGCGTGAAACTCTGACAACCTGCGGTTGCTTTTCTAGCAACCTATGCCGACGAGACCGCCGCATTCCACCCAGTTGCCAGGGTTCTCAGACGACCCC
>DASRSQ010000657.1:0-7948 GCA_035656475.1 Gemmataceae bacterium
GGATCTTCTCCGCGAGCGTCAAGTCGCGACGCAGTTTGCGAGCTCGATTCGTTTGCCAGCTTTCTTGATTCATGGATTGACTCAGTGTCGCCGGAAGTTCGGCCCTCACCCCCGGCCCCTCTCCCAGAGGGAGAGGGGAGACTGAAGCTTCACCTATTCGGGCAATAACTCAACAATGAAAGACCAACTTCGACTCGGCATTCCCGCGGGCTCGCTGCAAGAGGCGACGGCGGAGCTGTTTCGCAATGCCGGCTTCAAGATCACCTTCGCGAGCCGTAGCTACTATCCGGCCATCGACGATGATCAGATCCATTGCACGCTGATCCGGGCCCAGGAGATGCCGCGCTATGTCGAGAATGGCTCGCTCGATTGCGGTCTCACCGGGCACGATTGGGTCCTCGAAAACGCGGCCAACGTCACGGAGTTGGCGGAGCTCGTCTTCTCCAAAGTTAGCCGGCGCCCCGTGAAGTGGGTGCTGGCGGTGCCGAACGATTCGCCGATCAAGGACGTGAAGGACCTGCAGGGCAAACGTATCGCGACCGAACTGGTCGGCGTCACCAAGCGCTTTCTCACGCAGCACGGCGTGACGGCCCAGGTCGAATTTAGCTGGGGGGCGACCGAGGTGAAGCCGCCGCGTTTTGCGGATGCGATCGTTGACGTCACCGAGACCGGCAGCTCGTTGCGGGCGAACAACCTGCGTGTGATCGCGGAGCTGTTGACCAGCACGACGCGATTCATTGCCAACGCTCAGGCGTGTGCCGACCCGTGGAAGAAACAGAAGATGTCCGACATCGTGCTGATGCTCAAAGGCGCGATGGCGGCGGAAGGCATGGCGGGCTTGAAGATGAACGTGCGCGTCACGGACAAGGAAAAGGTGCTGGCGTTCCTGAAGGGGCATCCGCGCACCGCGCTCAACAGTCCGACGCTGTCGCCGTTGGCGGATCCGGAATGGCTGGCGATGGAGATCATCATCGACGAGGACATCGTGCGCCACATCATGCCGCAGCTTTACGCGGTCGGCGCCCGTGGCATCGTCGAGTATCCGATCAACAAGATCATTCTCTGACCCGAGTCGCCCATGACCCTGGCGGAATTCGGCGAAGCCTTCCTCTGGTTCTGCCTGGCCGGCGTCATCTCGCTGCTTGGCGTGGCTGCGGCAGTCCTGGCAATTTGCATCAACTACTTCCGCGGTACCAAGGGAGGCAAGACGCCGCTCGTCCTCACCATCTTGACCGCTCTCTCCGCCATCGTGCTCTGGGTGATGGTCTACCTCATCGACCCGTTGCCCGTGGGCCTCATTTTTGGCGCCGTCAACTCGGCTTTCACCATGCTCGCGATCACGTCCTGGCTGAACCGCTCGGATAAGCCGTAACGTTCGCCGCTGCGATTGACAGATGCCGACAGATCGGCTAAATCCTTCGCCTCACGCTGGCGAAAATCTGTCGAATTCTGGTGTTCCTATGCGTCATTCCGCATGGTTGATCGGCGTCGTCCTCCTGATGGCGACCGGCTGCTCCAATGCCCGGCTCGTCGATGATAATCTTACCGGCGGCGTGGTCGCCATTCCCAACAACAGCGACAGTTTCCCGTATTACAACATGACGCACGCCAAGCAACTCATCGCGCAGCAGTGTCCGAAGGGTTACACCATCACCGACCAGGGCGAGTTCATCACGGGCACGACTACGACGACGAGCAATCGCCAGGAATCGACGGAGTTCTCGCTGATCAGTTGGATCTTTCGTGATGTGAAGACGGGCACGCAAGCCACGACGGAGACGGTCAACAAGACCGAATTCCGCATCACCTATCAGAAGAATCAATAATCACTTTGTGAATCTGAATCCGGCGCGATATTCTCTAGTTTAGTCGCAACGCCGCAGACGTGATCTGCGTCAGCGCAAATGATGCCGTCCGCGCATCTCCGCGCACCCCTGCGGCGTTGCGGCTAAACATGCATCCACCCACCGGAATTCACGCCAATGCGCCGCATCATTGTTGCATCGATCATTGCCATCGCCGCCACGATCACGAGCGCACAGCAGCCGCCGACGTTGCCACAGAAGGGATCGGGGCCGGGGAAGCCGTTGACGCCGCAAGAGGCGCAGAAGCGGTTCAACGTCGACTTTCCGCTACGCATCGAGCTGGTCGCGTGTGAGCCGCAGATCGAGAGCCCCGTCGCGATGGCGTTCGATCCGGACGGTCGGCTGTGGGTCGTCGAGATGCGCGATTATCCCAATGGCCCGGCGGCCGGCGAAAAACCCGCGGGCCGCATCCGCATCCTCGAAGACAAGGACGGCGACGGCTTCTTCGAAACGTCCACGATCTGGGCCGACAACCTGCTCTTCGCCAACGGCCTGTTTCTGTGGAAGGACGGCGCCATCGTTACCATGGCGCCGCACGTCGTGCATCTGCGCGACACCAAGGGGGCGGGCAAGGCGGATACGAAAGATGTCTTATACGAAGGATTCGCCGCCCAGAACCCGCAATTGCGCGTCAGCCATCCCATCCTAGGCCTCGATGGCTGGGTCTATTGCGCCAACGGTCTGCGCGGCGGCAAGGTGACGCGGGCCGGCAAAAGCGATAACGTCGTCGATCTCTCCGGCATGGACTTCCGCTTCGATCCCGTCAACCTCTCCAAATATGAGGCGATCACCGGGCCCGGCCAGTATGGCAACACCTTCGACGAGTGGGGCAATCGCTTCGTCTGCGACAATCGCCATCACCTGCGCCACGTCGTGATGGAGAACCGCTACGTCAAGCGCAACCCGTATCTCGCCGCCCCGTCGCTGCTCAACGATGTGTCAATCCTTGACGACGGCCCGCTCTCCTCGGGCGGCAAGGTCTATCCGCTCAGCAAGAACTGGACCACGTCCAGCCTGCACGAAGGCCGCTTCACCGCCGCCTGCGGCGTTTTCATCTATCATGGCAACCTGCTCGAACAGGGGCACAAGTTCAAGATGCCGCATTACCGCGGCGGCGCGTTCACGTGCGAGCCTACCGGAAATCTCGTGCACATGGAAATCCTCAAGCCGAAGGGGGCGTCGTTCCTCGGCAAACCGAAGTGGGCAAAAACCGAATTCCTCGCGGCCACCGATGACTGGTTTCGTCCGGTGTTTCTGACGCATGGTCCCGACGGCGCGATGTACGTCGTCGACATGTATCGCGCCGTCATCGAGCATCCCGAGTTCATGCCGCCGGAGCTGAAGAATCGTCCCGACCTCGCGCTAGGCAAGGATAGGGGACGCATCTGGCGTATCGTGCCGAAGGGGCACAAGACGACGGCAATGCGGCCCAATCTATCCAAGGCGACGACTGCGGACCTGGTGAAGACGCTCGAACACGCCGAACCGTGGTGGCGCACGACTGCCCAGCGACTGCTGCTCGAACGCAGCGGCAAAGAACTGGTCGAGCCGCTCACGAAGCTGCTAGAGACCACGAAGGATGCCCACGCGCAGATCCTGGCCGCCTGGATGCTGGATCGTATTGGAGCTCTCGACGACAAACATCTTCACGCATTGTTGCGTTCGAAGGAGCCGCACGTCCTGGAGCAAGCGATTCGCATTGCGGAGCCGAAGGTGCGCAATGCGGAGATCTTTCGGCTCATCGCCGAGTGCGACAATGCGGACACGCGCGTTCGCTATCAGCGTGCCCTCACGCTCGGAGCGGCGCCGCGGACCAACGCAGGTCTTTACCTGGAGCACGTCGTTCGCAAGGGCTACATGAATTTCGACGATCCGTGGATGTGCCTGGCGGTGCAAACGGTCGATCCGGAATTCGCGCCGAGCGTGTTCTCGCTGATGGGAGAGCACACGCAGATATTTCCGGAGGATCCCCTCCTCTTGCAACACATTCGCAAGTTTGGCGCGATGATCGCCGCGCAGAAAGATCCGAATCCCACGTACAACATGACCCAGAATCTCAATGCGATGACCGGCAAATTCAGCCGCAAGTACGCCGCCTATGCCGGGTTCGCGGACGGGATCGACGCCAAGGGATTGAACTTCGACAGTTTCGAAAAGCAGCTCGCGCCATCGAACCAGTTTTACTGGCGGCAAGCGCTAAAGCCGACGATCGCGGGAGCGGAAGCAGTGGTCCGCAACAACGCGGCGCCGATGAATCAACGTCTGGACGGGCTGCGCATCCTGTCGCTTGCATCGTGGGCCGAGGCGAAGAAGGCATTGATGCCGCTCATCGAGAAGGAAACATCGCCGGAGCTGCGCGTCGCCGCCTTGCGTGCGCTCGCCACCCAGAAAGACAAGGAAGTGCCGGAGTTGCTGATGAAGCTGTGGCCCGGCGCATCGCCCGGCGTGCGCCGCGAGATTCTCGAAGCGATGATGCGGCAGCCGGCGCGCGTCAATGTGCTGCTCGACGAGATCGAATCGACCCGCATGAAGGCGAGCGAGCTCGATCCGCTGCGGACGCGGCTGCTCACCAACCACAAGGACGCCGCCATCCGCGAACGGGCCAAGAAGCTGCTCGCGGCCAATCTGCCGGCCGATCGGTTGACGGTGCTGAAGAAGTATCAGGAGTCGCTGACGCTCAAGGGAGACGCCAAGAATGGCCGCGAGGTGTTCAAGAAGAATTGCGCCATCTGCCATCGCGTCGCCGGCGTCGGCGTCGATGTCGGTCCGGACATTGCCGACACGCGCACCAAGAAGCTCGACGCGCTGCTGTTCGACATCATCGTTCCCAATGCGGCCATCGATGCCAACTACGTCAACTATGTCGTGTCGACGAAGGACGGTCGCATCCTGACGGGACTGTTGACCGCGGAGTCCGCGTCAAGCATCACGGTGTTGCGCGCCGAGCAACAGAAGGACGTGATCCTGCGCAAGGACATCGACGAGATCGCATCGACGGGCATCTCGCTGATGCCGGACGGCCTGGAGCAAAAGATGAGCGTGCGCGAGATGGCGGATTTGCTCGATTTCCTCAAGAACTGGCGCTACCTCGACGGCAGCGTGCCGCTTGGTTCAAGTTCAAAGTAGGTTCTTACTTTGACCTCGTCGCGAATTTCTGAATACGCTGATTGCCCGCGTCGGCCACGTAGAGGTTGCCCTTGCTGTCGAACGCCATGCCGTGCGGGCGTGTCAATTGACCGGGGCCGGCGCCGGATTCGGTGATGCCGAAGAGATATTTTCCGACGTCATCGAAACACTGAACGCGGTTGTTGAGGCTGCTGACCCAGACCCGGCCATGGCTGTCGACCTGGACGCCGATGGGGCCGAAGGTCTGCTTGTCGTAGACGGTCTGCATGGCGCCGAAGCCGCCGGATTGCGAGCCCTTGTCGCCGAATGCGAGCAACGCCTTGCCGGCGAGGTCGAATTTTTGGACGCGGCCATGAATGCCTTCGGTGGTGTAGAGATGTCCGGTGTGCGCGAGGGCGAGAAAGTGCGGGCCGCCGAAGCGAGAGCCTTGAGGGCCCATGCCATCGAACTGACCGGGCTTTTTGCCGTAGCTGCCCCACTTGGCGAGGAATTTGCCGGCGGTGTTGAATTTCTGGATGCGGTGGTTGCACTGGTCGGCGACATAGACGGTATCGCCCGGCGCGAGTACGATGCCGCCGGGCTGGTTGAATTCGCCGTCGTTCTTGCCGAACTTGCCCCATTCGCGCACGAGTTTGCCGGCCCAATCGTAGACGCCGACTTTGTGCTGCTGCATGAACGTGAGATAGATCAGGCCATTGTCGTCGAGGACGATGCCGCCGACCTGGCATGAACGGCGCTTCGGCTGGTCGCGAGGCAGATCGAAGCCGCCGAGATGTTTGCCGTCGCTGTCGAAGATTTGCAGCCGCGCATTGTTGAGATCCGTGACGAAAACCTCATCCTTGGCGTTGATGGCGATTCCGATCGGCGAATAGAACTCCCCGGGCTTGTCTCCCTTTTTGCCCCAGGCAAGCAGGAACTTCGGCGCGGACGGTTCGCCTGCGAGCACTTGCACGGGCAAAAACATCAAACCCACTATTGCCAGCTGGATGCAGCGCCTGCTCATGACTGCCTCCGTTCCGCCTTCTTCTTTCCGCGTTTCTTCTGCTCGGCGAACGCCATTTTGCGGAAGTCGTGAATCTCGAGTAGCGCCTTGTTGTTGATTCGAATGAGCTCGCGCAGCACATCGAGATCGATGTCCGCGAGCTTCTTGACGTAAATGCATCCCATGCTGGTCTTGCATTTGCCGAGCTTCTTGAGTGTGTCGCCGCCGCGAAGCAGGCCGCCCATGAGGTAGAGCGTCAGCGCGTTCTTGCGTGGCGAGAAGCCGGCGAGGAACCAGTCCCCTTCGCGGCCGCTGGCGTACTTGTAGTGGTAGTCGCCGAAGCCGACGATGCTCGTTCCCCACATGCGCGGCTTCGCGCCGACGATTTCCCGCATCATTTTGGCCACGACCTTGGCATCCGCGCGTTGCTGTTCGTCGGCAATGCCGTCGAGGAATTCTTTGACGCTGGCGGTGGTCTTTTTGGTTTTCAGCTCGGCCATGGAAGTTCCGGTTTGCGTGATGGATGGTCAGAATAGGGATCTGTCCGAGCCGCGCCCGTGAGGAAGCGGGCCGTGCCCCATGCGGCGAACGGAACTGATTCCTGCTCCGACCTCTAGTTGCGTCCCACCTGCTTCATCGCCGCCAGCGCCCGGGCACTGACCGACAGGACGCGCAGGAAGCCCTCGCTGTCGGCGTGGTCGAATTCGCCGATTGCCTCCATCGAGGCGTTGGCTTCGGAATACAGCGAGTGCGGCACATCGGTCGCCGACTCGAAATAGGTGTTTCCCTTGTACAAAGAAACACCGATGGTGCCGGTGACCAGATTCGCAAATGACTTGACCGCATCGAGCGCAATCTTCGAGGCGAGATCGTAGCCGTAGCCCTGATAGACCTGTTTGGCGAGCATCAGCGAGAGCTGATCGAACAGCTCACGGCTGCGGCGATCGAGCACGAGCTGGAGGAGATAGGCGTAGGCGGTGCCGAGCAGCTCCATGCCGGGGGCCTCGTAGACGCCGCGGCTCTTGATGCCGACGAAGCGGTTCTCGACGAGGTGATAGCAGATGCCGACGCCGTGCTTGCCGCCGAGCTTGTTGGCTTGCAGGATCGCCTGGTACGCGCTGACCTTCTGGCCATTGATGGCAACGGGCCGCCCCTTCTCGAAGCGAATGGTAACGGTTTCCGCCTTGTCGGGCGCCTGCGACGCATGCACGCCCATGCCCGGCGTCACGAAGCTCGGCGGCGTCTCCAGCGATTCAAGCTTGCCCGCCTCGTGCGTCAGGCCGAGCAGGTTCGCATCGGTCGAGTACGGCGCGTTCTTCGTCACCTTGATCGGCAACTTGCGTTCGGTGCAGTAATCGATCATCTCGCTGCGGCCGCGGAACTTGGCGAGGAACGCCTCATCGCGCCACGGTGCGTAGACCTCGAACGTAGGCTCGAGCATGTTGGTGACGAGCTGAAAGCGAACCTGATCGTTGCCTCGGCCCGTGGAACCATGGCTGAGGATGGAGATGCCACGCTTCTTCATCTCGGGAAGAATGCCGGCGACGATGACGTGACGCGCGATGCCGGTCGTGTTCCAGTAGCGGCCTTCGTAATAGGCCTGGGCCTGAATGATGTCGAGCCCGGCCTCCGCGATCGCGTCATGCAGTGGCACGACGATCATGTCCTTGGCGCCACAGGCGAGCATGCGCTGGCGGACAGCGTCGAAATCGCTTTCATCGGGCTGCGCCATGTCGGCGGTGACGCAGATGACATTGACGCCGGCCTCGGTCAGCCAGCGCGTGATGGTGCAGCTGTCAAGCCCGCCGGACGCGGCGAAGGCGATGGTTTTGCCCTTGAGGTTCGCAACGGTGGTTCGCATGGACGGTATCTCTGAATTAGGGTGAAGTCGCGCTCCCTGACGGTCGCGGCTCGTCAGCGACTAACGAGCCGCGACTGTCAGGGAGCGCACCGTGTGCTTTCTTCAGAATCTAAC